>JAGQPD010000483.1 GCA_020426865.1 Planctomycetales bacterium | reverse complement strand
TGATGGATCCTGAGGAATATCGTCGCGTCTGCATTCTCCGTCGCGTCTTGAATGACATGAATCCCCCGGATGCGATGGAATTACTGGTGACGCGATTGCGGAAGACACAGAACAACGCCGAGTTTTTGATGAGCATGAAAGAGCATTGACGGAACGACAGGGCAAGGAGGAACAGGACCATGCCAAGAACATTTTGCGGGGATCCAGAGAAGGCGTCGGGGCGCATTGCCGTGGTCGTTTCTCGCTACAACGAGACGATTACCCAGCGACTGCTGGACGGTGCGCTTGCCACATTGGCGGCACACGGTGTTCCTGACCAGCAAATCGACGTCGCTTGGGTGCCCGGTGCGTGGGAATTGCCCGTCGCCGCCAACGCGATGGCCGCGACCGAAAGCTATCGTGCCGTGATCTGTCTGGGCGCGGTGATCCGTGGCGAAACCACTCACGATCAATACATCAATCAGCAAGTCAGCGTCTCGCTGGGCGAGATCAGCTTGCGTTATCAACTGCCCGTGCTGTTTGGATTACTGACCTGTCAGAATTTGGAGCAGGCGATCCAGCGCGCCGGCGGGCGCGTCGGAAACAAAGGGAGCGAGTGTGCCCTTGCGGCACTGGAAATGATCGACCTGATGACGCAGATTGGCCGTGGATCAACCGCGGTCGGATTGTGACGGGTCTTACCTGAACTATTGAACGCCCTATAATTGAGACATCCCCATTTTCGCCCTCCTGTATAACGACGTGGTGTATGGCGCGACGCAGCCGAGCTCGTGAAATTGTTCTTCAAGTTCTGTATCGATTCGATCTGAATCCAGATCGCGATCGTGCAACAGACGAGGCGTTCGTGCGCGCGCGGTTGCACAATCACGAAGAGTTGGTAGCATTTGCCATGTCGTTGATCAACGGCGTGTTGCGAAATCGTGATGAGTTGGACGCGATGCTGGCCGCCAAAGCCGACAACTGGCGGCTCTCTCGCATGGCTGCCACCGATCGTAACGTGCTGCGTCTGGGGGCCTTTGAAATCCTCTACGCCGACACGCCCGGACGCGTGGCCATTAATGAAGCGGTCGAGTTGGCTCGAAGATTCGGTTCCGCACAGTCATCACAGTTCGTCAACGGCATCTTGGACCGCTTCTTGCGAGGGCAAGCAGATTTGGGATCGAAAGAGTAATTGGGGGAACCCGCCGCATGGGACTGTTTGACCGCTTCAAGAAAAAAGACCAACCCGATCCGACTGCGGCCCAGTCCACCGATAACATCCGGCCCGATGCGACTGGTACCCGTACGGCTTCCGATGCGGATGTCCTCAGCGCTGATCTTGCCGGTGACTACGCAGCATCAGAACACGCACATCCGGCAACGCCGGTTGCCAACGCCAGTTCAGGCGGCGGGTTCTTTGCCAGTCTGCGGAACGGATTGCGGAAGACCGCTGCTGTTCTGAATACCGATATTCGCGATCTGTTTCGACAAGACGGCCAATTGTTGGACGACCAGTTTGTCGATCGGCTATTCGCATTACTCGTACGGACAGATATGGGAGCAGCTCCAGCCCGGGAAATCTGTGAGGATATTCGCGGCAAGTTCCGTGGACGCCGGGTTGAGATGCGCGAGATTCTGCAGATCGTCCGCGAGCGACTCAACGCCCTGATCAGCCAGGAAGAGCAACCGGTCAACTTGGCCAGCGACGGGCCGACGGTGATCATGGTGGTTGGCGTCAACGGCGCGGGAAAGACCACGTCGATCGCAAAATTGGCGGCGCGATTCGTTGGCGAAGGCAAGCAGGTGGTTGTGGGGGCGGGGGACACGTTTCGAGCTGCAGCGGTGGAACAGCTCAGCGTTTGGGCGGATCGGATCGGTGCGGAAATCGTCAAGGGAGAGCAGGGGGGGGACCCCGCAAGCGTGGCACATCGGGCGGTCGCCAAGGCACTGGAATTGAATGCGGAGGTTTGCATTGTAGACACCGCCGGGCGTTTGCAGACGCAAGTAAACTTGATGGAGCAACTGGCGAAGATTCGGCGGGTGATGTGCAAGCTGATACCGGACGCACCCCACGAGGTCTTATTGGTCCTTGACGCCACGGCCGGACAGAACGGGATCAGTCAGGCTCGGGGGTTTTCGGACGCGGTCCAGTGCACGGGCATCGTGCTGGCAAAGCTGGACGGCACGGCGAAGGGTGGGGTGATCATTCCGATTCGCCAGCAGTTCGATTTGCCGGTGAAATTCATTGGTGTCGGCGAGAAAGTCACCGATTTGGCTCCTTTCGACTCGCAACAATTCGTGCAAGCGCTGTTTGCCGACATGGCCAGTTGATGGCCATCGTATCTTCGCTAATCGGCATTTCTTCACGGTGCAGGTCGGTTGATTCGGTGAGTCAACGCAGTCGCTATAGTTTTCCAATTCGGCAACTTGGGAACGATTCGCACAACGCACACGCAAGTCTGGCGAATGCCCTATCGGCGAGTTGAAACGGCTGAATCGGCCGGAGATCGCGGACCGATACGATTGAGCGAACGCTTGAGATATGCAGTGACGCAAGGCGGCTCACTTCTCAGACGTTACCGTCTACGCTTGTCGTTTATTCGCCGTCTATGTACGAATTGCGGACATTGGCTGCGTTCAAAGTCTTCGGATTCCAACGGATTGGAAGGAGCTTCGGTTATCATGAAAAAACTAAGCGCGTTTGCGGTCTTGGCCACGGTGTTCGTGGCAAGTCGCCCGGGCTTGGCTCAGGAGTTGCGGCAGCCAAGTTCAGTACAGAGGGTGACATTTTCCAGTGATGTAGCACGACCTATTCGCGTCGCTCAGTCAGAAGCGAGCGACGTCGCTGTGGTCAGCGAGTTTACGCCCGAGCCAGTAACGGATGACGTGGTTGTGGCTCCAGCAATGCCGGCTGATGCACCAGTCGCGGCACCAGTGCAATCGCCGACAGCAGCACTGCCGACCCACATCGACAGCCGTATCACTTCCGTGCAGCATTGCACCGATCCCGGTTGCTCGACCTGTGGTAGCGGTTGCGGTCTCGGCTGCTCCTCGCTCGGTTCCGGCCTGGGCTGCTCCTCGCTCGGCTGTGGTTCTGGGTGCAGCGGACTTGGTTGTGGCGGCTGCGGTGGCGGTAAGGGGTTGTTCGACGGTTGGGGACTTGGTGGTTGGTTGAGTTGGGGTTCGACGCTCAATAGCCACGGTCGCCATACGTCCGACGGCAATGCGCCCGTCGCCTTTAACAACTATGCCGACGGGTTCGTACTGGATCAGGCTTGGTTGTATGCCGCGAAGGAAGCGGATAACGGCGGCCAAGGCGTTGCCATGGGTGGTCGAGTCGACTTCCTGTTTGGTGCCGATGGACCGGACACGCAGGCGTTTGGCGACGGAAGCTGGGACGCTCGCTGGGACACCGGCGGCGAATACGGCTTCGCCATGCCGCAGCTGTATGCCGAAGTCGCCGTCAATAAGTTGAAGACGAAGGTTGGTCGCTTCTTCACGATCATCGGTTATGAAGTCGTACAGGCGACGGGTAACTTCTTCTACTCACATGCCTATACGATGAACTACAACGAACCGTTCACGCATACCGGCTTTCTGTCGCAATATGATGCATCCGACGACATCACCATCTACGGCGGTTGGACCGCTGGCTGGGATAGCGGTTTCGCCAATACCAATGGCGGCAGCACATTCCTCGGCGGTGTGGGACTGCAGTTGACTGACAACATCAACCTGGTCTACGGTACTACCTTTGGTGACCGAGGTGCCGTGCTGGGTACCGACACACCGACCTACATGCACAGCATTGTGGCAAACATTGGGTTGTCGGACAACCTGCGATACTTGTTCTGGAGCGATTTCCAGACGACCGACTTCGGTGCCGGATACGAACAGGCTTACAGCGTCGTGCAGTACTTGGTCAACACGATCAACGATTGCTGGGCGCTTGGTACTCGGTTCGAATACTTCCGCGACGATTCCGGAAACTACATCGGGAACGGACCTGGGAACTACTGGGACTGGACGGTTGGCCTGAACTATTCCGGATTCGGGAATTTTGTCACGCGACCGGAATTGCGTTACGACTGGTTCGACGGTGCTGGACTTCCGTTCGACAATAACACCAAGGCCAGCCAGTTGACGTTAGGTCTAAATACTTACGTAACCTTCTAGTGACCGCTCGGGTCGTGGCGAACGTTTCACTGTCCTTTGAATCGACCGGCCGGGGTGCCATAGGCATCCCGGCCGGTGTCGATTGGACGACGCCGCCATCGGGAGTACCCCTGAACGCTTGCGGCGAACCTGGTTGCTCTGGGCAATGGTGAGTTGTTCCGCCTGTCACGGTTGTAAGGGGGGCGAATTGTGATATTCCGGACAATGGCAACGCGTTGAATATACCTAGACGTGTTATGACGCCGATTTTTTCAATTGTGATGTTCTTATCGCATTTGAGTTGCCGATCCCCGAAACGGGATTGTGACATATAGTTTCAGAAGCGGAACTTTTCTCCCATGACGCAGATTGCGTCGTGAAAACCGTGGATCTCGTCGCAATAGTCTACAGCGGAAAGGTGTCGTTATGTCGAAGCGGATCGCCTCGTACTTGCTTCTTGGTCGTGACCGATTGGCTAAACGGAACCGCAAGCGACGGATTGGACGCGTCGGAGTAGAGGACCTCGAGACGCGTGCGATGATGGCCATCACCGCAACGATCAATTACAATTACGACACCAACAATTTTTTCAATAGTCAGGCGAAGAAAGACGTCTTCGAATCGGCCGTGAGTGCGGTCGTCGATTTGTTGGGGGACGACCTTTCGGCAATCACGCCTGGCGGCAGCAATTCATGGTCAGCAATTTTTACGCATCCGGGGACGGGGGCGTCGCAAAGCGTTTCGAATCCAACCATTCCTGCTGACACCATCGTCATCTATGCCGGTGGCCGCAACTTGGGCACGACGTTAGGTACCGGTGGACCAGGCGGTTTTTCGGCCTCGGGAACCGGGAGTTTCCTCAACACAATTGCGACCCGC
Source organism: Planctomycetales bacterium (assembly GCA_020426865.1). Classification (GTDB taxonomy): domain Bacteria; phylum Planctomycetota; class Planctomycetia; order Pirellulales; family Pirellulaceae; genus JAGQPD01. The sequence goes on along the minus strand of JAGQPD010000483.1, from coordinate 6,067 downwards.
GGCGAGTCGAATACGAACGGAGTGAGTGCGACTGACTTCGGGCCGTGGGGGGGATCCGTCACGTTCAATACAACCACCAACTGGTACTTCGGTACGGCGGAAAGTGGATTGACCGGCTCGCAAAGCGATTTTTACTCGGTCGCCATCCACGAAGTGACGCACCTGCTCGGTTTCGGCACGGCCGATTCCTGGGACTCCAAACTAACCGGTACGTCGTTTACCGGCGCGAATGCCATTTCCGAATACGACTTTGGCGGCAACGTCCCGGTCGATTCCGGCTTGGGGCACTGGGCCAATGGCACGACAGACGAGGGGCGAGAGACCGCCATGGACCCGTCGATTACCGTGGGGACCCGCAAAGAACTGACCCGCCTGGACAAAGCCGGACTTGCCGACATCGGCTGGCAGATCGACTTGTCGGTTCCCGCCGAGATACAATTGTCGGCCAACGACGGTGCCGCCAGCGACTGGTTTGGTCGCGCCGTCGACATCGATGGAAACTACGCCGTTGTCAGCGCGATGCTCGACGACGACACCGCCAGCACTTCCGGCTCGGCATACGTCTTCGAACGCAATGGTGAAAACTGGACGCAAATCGCCAAGCTGGTCGCCAGCGACCCGCAAGCGACCGATCAATTCGGGTACTCCGTGGCCATCAGCGGTGACACGATCGTGGTCGGTGCGTGGCTTGAAGACACCAACGGCAACAACGGCGGCGCTGCCTATATTTTCCAGCAGAATCAGGGAGGCAGCAACAATTGGGGACAAGTCGCCAAAGTCATGGGATCCGATACAACAGCGGCCGACAAGTTTGGGTATGCGGTCGACATCAGCGGCGATGACATTATTGTTGGTGCTCCGGAAGATGACCCCTCGGGCAGTGCATCGGGAGCCGCTTACGTGTTTTCGCGTGATCAAGGTGGCACCGATGCATGGGGCGAAGTCGCGAAACTTGTCGCCAGCAACGGAGTAGGGGCCGACAAATTCGGCTTCGACGTCGGGATCGATGGTGATCATGCTGTTGTCGGGGCCTACCTTGCCGATAGTGCTGGCTCGAATTCTGGAGCCGCCTACGCGTTCAGCCGCAACCAAGGTGGCGCAAATAACTGGGGGCAACTGCAGATCATTGCCCCCAACGACCTGGCCGCGTCCGACCAATTCGGCTACGCCGTCGATGTCTCCGGCAATTGGATCGCGGTCGGCTCCCGTCTGGACGACGATTCTCGCAGCAGTTCCGGTTCGGTCTACCTGTTTCAATACAATTCCGGTACGTCCAGTTGGGATGAAGCCGACAAGGTCGTCGCCAGCGATCCCGGTCCCGGTGACCGTTTGGGGAGTTCGGTGGCGATCGATGGTACGTATCTGATCACCGGCGCCATGGATGACGATGACCTCGGCGATACCTCCGGGTCTGCCTACCTTTTTGCCTATGACTCCGGTAGTGGCGCATGGGTGCAACAACAAAAACTAAACGCCAGCGACGGCAAGACGAATGATCGCTACGGGGCGTCGGTCGGCATCAGTGGTAGCGTGGCCGTCGTTGGGGCTTTCCTGTCGGACCCGATGGGGACCAACTCAGGGGCTGCCTATATCAATAATCTCAGTGCCAGTGCGTCGTCATCATCAACCGTCGTTGTGCTGCCACCTCCCCAGCCCTCGGACGTAGCCAGTACATCGAACGCCGCGGACCAAATCTTCACGATCACTCGCTTGCCGCGCAACTGTGGTTGCGGCAGTTGTGCCGCCTGTCACGGTTCCGTCCCCGCCGACACAATGATGTACGAGTCCGAATTCTCGGCACTCGTGCGGTGGACCAACGACACGAACGATGCGTCCACAGCCACAAACGGTCAATCCGGCAAGGAATTCACAAATCTCTTATGGACGGAGGACGCACGGCCATCCGAAGCTGGGGCCGAGTACAAGCTGTCGACATCGGCAAGTACCTGGGAATTCGATACCGACGACTACGATACTCGTTCGGGCATCAGCCAAAATTCCGATCGTAACGACGACAAGACGGTGCGCGAGATGGTCTTTGCCGACGAACAATCCATTTGGGGCACTCCTTGGGCGGCATGATTTGGTGTTGTCGGATTCGCGGCTATGGCAGTAGTGCCACAACCTAAACTTGTCGTATACAATGGAGGTGTACGCCAACTTTCAGGAGTAAAGAGCAATGACATCCGCGAATTCTGTCGGCGAGCAACGGGTGGTCCTGGAGAACGTCTCCTGGTTGACCTACGTTTCGCTTCTGGACGATTCTCGGCGGAGCCGCATGACGTACGACAGGGGAACTCTGGAAATCATGTCGCCGTCCAAATCGCACGAAAACATCGGCCGCCTGATCGGCAGGATGGTCGAAGCATTTACAGAAGAGCGCCTGATCGAAATCGTCAGCGTCGCTTCCACGACGGTGAAACTCGAGATGCTTGAAAAGGGCTTCGAAGCCGACGAGGCGTACTACATTGGGCATGCCGATGCCGTTCGCAGTAAGTCCGAGTTGGATTTTGCCGTGGATCCGGTCCCCGACCTGGTGATCGTGGTCGATGTCAGCCGCAGCTCGATGGGTAAACTGCCGATCTTTGCCGCCTTTCGAGTTCCCGAAGTATGGCAATATCGGGGCGATGCACTCCGACTGCTCGCCCTCTCCGACGGTTCCTACGTGGAGCAGAAGCAAAGCAGCGTTCTGCCGGGATTTCCGGTTGCGGCGATGATTGAGACATTATCGCATCGATCTGAAGTCGGCGAAACCGAACTGATTCGCCGCTTCCGCGGAACCTGCCGGCAGGACGCTCGGTAAGGTCTCACAGCAGCGTCGACAATGAGCATCCCCGTTCGGCCGAAGGGGGCGAGCGGCCAGAGGGGTTGAGCAAGCGGTGGAATAGAGCGAGTGCCCCAATACTTGGTGGTTCGAGGTATTGGGGCACGGTTTAAACCGGACCGTGGTTCGGTGCTACCAATTCACGTTCATCGGCTCATGGTCGCGCATCAGCAATAGCTGTTTCAGCATGGTTGCGTCGATGTTGTTCGAGATCGCACGGCAAGAACCGTCACCAAAAGCTGCCAAGAAAACTCCGCTATTAAATCCCATGACCGGAGGCAGAGGTTTTTCAAAATCAAAACTCACGTCCTCGGGTTTCGTCCATGGAATGTTCTGGACACTTTCCAGTACGAGAATCGTTTTCGATGTGCCATCCTCAACTTCATTGACCTTGGTGGCCTTGGCCATGATCGTGTCGCCACCAATCGGTGCAAAGTAGCTGGCAAATGGGCCCGCTCTATTGTCACTTGGTGACCGATAAACCGAGGGTATGTTTTCGAGCAGTTGTTTGTTATGTTCGCTGTCCCACGGTTCGTTCATTCGGTATTGATCGTAAATTCCCTGTTGCTCCAAGTAAGGCAGGATTTCGACTCGCCAACTGTGCGGCACGCCGTTAGGACCCATCACGACCGCCGGTGGAAATGATCCCTTGGCATCGTGGTAGTTGTACATCGCTAGCGCAATTTGTTTGAGATTGTTCATGCTTTGAGTCCGGTTGGCGGCCTCCCGCGCGGCTAAAACGGCAGGCAGCACCACCGCGGCAATGGCGCCTGTGCCGGTGTTCGTCCTCGCCTCCGCCGTGACGTCATTGCCCAACGTGGATGTCGTTGCTGAGTCCAACAACTCCGTTCCCATCACGACAAGCCACTGCATCGCTACCGCCTGTTCCGGAGGTGTCTTGGTCAATTGCTCCTTCAACGTGTCCAACATGTTCTTTGCCAACAAGAGCCCCGCATCGATCGTCCGTTTGACATTTTCGACGTGCTCAGGTCCACTGGTAACAATATTCGCCTTGATCGTTGTCTCTTCGGCGATCGATGCACTCACCCATATCTGCCGGCCATGTTGTATCAAGGGAGAAAAGGCGGCAAACTGCGGCGGCAGCGGCTGGCCCGCATTTTTCGCCAGAATCGGTTCGATGTTGACATAGGCATTGGCACCGACACCGGACAGCTTCGTCCATCTCGCCCACCACTGGGGCGGAGCCGTTCGCGTTGTCCGCTGAGTTAACAGCTTTTTCAGACGTACTGAGTCGCAAAAGATGACGGTCTGCTGGTCAACAGGACACACCGACAGAGTGTTGGCAAAAGCCTCGACATTTTGTGATTCGTAGATCGTGACACCCGTGTGTTGCAGGGGATTCCAATGCTCACCATCAGCCAAGGCCTTATGCAAAGGAGCTCCGTCTTCCTTGAGGTGCACAATGAAAAGCGGTGGCTCATCGACTCCGGCAACTACGCCCCAGACGGTATCAAGGTCGCCGAGACTGAACCCCGTTCCCGCGCGCTGTAGCATTCGGTCTACCTGATCCACCAAGTTGGCAGCGTCCGGGGCCGTGGTAAGGGCTGTCGTGTTGAATTCCACCAGCCCAATTGCTCCATCGGGAAGCAATCGGTAGTCGAGCATTTGACGGGTCGAGTTTGTGCTGCTGGGGGTGCTCAGTTGGGCTTCGACGGTCGAGGCTATCGGTCCCATCCGCAGGCCACACACCAATAGGGCGCCCAGGACAAGTATCGAGATCGAGAGGCTTTTCGCCCCTCTGCTTGATGTGTGCCGACTTGACCTATTGTGATTTCGCAACATTTCAATTCTCCTTAAGAACATGGAACGCCCGGGCAGAAAGGCCTGAACCGGCCAAGCTGCTCGTCCAGGCGGATGGCGAAGTGCCAACTCTGCCAGCGTCGATAGATAGTCATCACGCCTGACAAACAGTTGTGCTGCCAGAGCGTCGGCAGCCAGCTCTTGCTCCAATCGAAGGCGACTAGCAAACCAATGTGCCCACGGGTGATAGAAGTTCAACAGCAATGGTAACTGTGCCACAATCCAATGGAAAAAATCGCGACGTTGGACGTGTGCCAACTCGTGGGCCAACACAACGCGGAGCTCGCGATCTGTCCACGATTTCCCATCCTCCGGCAAGAGGATCACGGCCCGAAGCCAGCCGACCGTAGCCGCCCCGTCTATATGCCGCGAACTCCGCAGCTCGATCCGTTGACAAATGCCCAATTGTTGGCATAGTTCGCGACTGACCGTATGAACTCGTTCGTCCTCGAGCAAGTAAGACGATCGCACATGCTGCCAAACACCCAAGAACCCAATGCCGCGCCATACGGCAAGTGGTACGATCCCCAACGCGAACAGCCATGCGACTCTTGCCGGCCACGAGACGCCTCGCTGCTGCAATTCGACACTCGGCGCACGAAACTCGCGTACCAAAGCGTCCCAATAGCCAGCCGCAAAACTTCCCTGACGACTGTCGGCGATCCCTGGTAGCATCGGTTGTGAGTCCGATAGATGTGAGTCCGATAGAGACTCGCCCAGGTCGGTGGATGTCGAGGTAACGTCTACCTGGTTCCTTGAAGGGTGGTCGCGCTCCGCGTCCGTGTCGCGAGCTGACGCCCGCGAAAAATCCCAACGAGGCCACGGTGATACGGCGCCGACGGCAAGGACTCCCATCGTCAACAGACTGGCCAAGGCCGTCCCCGCGCCAACGTGAGCCCCCAATCGTCGCGCGGCCAGGTACACGATGCTAGCCAGACAACCGAACAACGTGACCTGTACAACACTCCAGACTAGTACTCGCCCAAAATCAAACATCCGATTGGTTCCTTTTCTGTTCGTGGAGTATCTGCTCCAACGCTGCTCGCTCGGACGCCGTCAGCTTCTTTTGCTGGCCAAACAGCCGTACCAGCAACTGCTCACGTGACCCTTGAAACACCCGCTGTAGGACGTCGCCCAGCATCCGGCCGGAGATTTCATCAAAGGTACGCGCAACCTTGTAAGAAAAAGGACGCTGCTCGTTGGTCTGCACAAGGCATTCTTGTTCCACCAGAATTCGCACCAATGTGGCGACCGTCGTATACGCCAGGTCGCTCCCCTGGTCAGCCAGTCGGTCACGCACATCCGGAGCCGTCAATTCGCCTCCGTCCTGCCAAAAGACGTGCATAATGTCCAATTCCCGCTGCGTCAGCTCTTTCGCTTTCGGCCTCGCCATTTCGTTTTCCTCCTACGGGAATCTCCCTT
>JAGQPD010000482.1 GCA_020426865.1 Planctomycetales bacterium | reverse complement strand
TCTTCTTGGCGGCTTTCTTTGCTGTTTTTTTGGTAACTCTTTTCACTGTCTTCTTGACGGTTTTCTTAGCCGTTTTCTTCGCGGACTTGTTGGCAGCTTTCGCCGGGGTCTTCGCACCGGTTTCCGCCATGCCCACTGTGGCACTTGGGCTGGCGGACGCGTTGGCCCGTTTCCTGACCACGCGCTTGATGGACCTTTTTTCTACCACCTTGCGTCCACTCTCTTCGCCACTGGCCAAATCAATCCCAAATATGTCACCCAGTTCCTCCGCGGCCAACTCGGATGCTCTCTGCAATCCGATCACATCGTCAACATCCTGAGCATCCACGGCTTGTGCCACCAGTTCCGCATGATCCACGCCGCGCAGCAGAAAAAACAACTCGGGCTTCGTATCCAATCGATGCCCGACACCATACAGTACCGCTGCAATATGCTTGCACATCAACGCCCCGTCCGGACAATCGCAATCGAACTTGATCTCGCTTTTCGCCGGAAACAGACCCGTCTTGGGATCGGTAAGCTTCGCCAAAACCCGATCCGTCAGCTTGCCTCGCATCAGGTCCAACACGGACGTAATCTCTTGCGAATACGCCTGACACAGGCCTTGCCATTTCTCCCTCGCCAACGGTGCCATCTTGACGTGGATGTGGTACAGATCTGATCCCTGCACGAGCGCATCAATTCGCCCAGACTCAACCTTCAAGTCGAGGATCGAGCCATTTCGCGCATAGGTCCGACCGCGCGGCATCCGATTGGCATAGTCGCAATATTTTTCCAAATGGCCGCACCAGGACCTTCCCCAAAACGTCGTGGCGATCCCCCGATGCGTGATCCGCACCGGTTCCACGGTCTTGCCTTCCTTCGCCATCCGGCGGATCTCGCGCGCGGCATTCGCACGACGTTGCGCCACGGACACGTAAGGCTTCCATCCCCAACCGTATGGCATCTCTCACCCCTTTGTTCTGACAACTCCAACCAAATTGCCACTCCCAACTCTCACGCAGGATCATTGCGCCACATGTTCACGGTGACGTCGACTTGTTGATATCCAGCGCCACGAACCGCATCAACTCGTCGTTCGACATTTCCGTGAGATTCAACTCGCCGTCCGCCTGAAACAGTGTGTCGCTCAACTTTCGCTTCGATTGGATTAACTCGTCAATCCGTTCCTCCAATGTACCACGACACACAAACTTATGCACGAGCACATTTCGTTTCTGGCCGATGCGAAACGCCCGATCCGTGGCTTGATCCTCCACCGCAGGATTCCACCAGCGGTCGAAGTGAACCACGTGGCACGCTTCCGTCAAATTCAAGCCTGTTCCGCCAGCTTTTACGGAAACCACAAAATACGGTGGACCTGATTCCCGTTGAAACTCCCCCACCAACTTGTTTCGCTGCACCGCCGTCGTTTTGCCCGTCAGTACCAACCCGGCCCGACCAAAAACCGTCTCCAAAAACTGACTCAACGGCCCGCACATCGATTGAAACTGCGAAAAAACCAACATCTTTTCCTGCTTCTCGATCACGGTCTCGCAAATCGCCCGCAGCTCCCGATACTTCCCCGATCCGTCCGCCGAAAAGGTCGACTCCTTCAGGTAGAGCGACGCATGATTGCAAATCTGCTTCAGCTGCATCATCACCGATAGCACCAGACCACGCCGCCTCATATCCTCGGCCGACTCCAAGGCCTTGGCGAATTCGCGCAGCACATGTTCGTACAGCCCAGCCTGCTTCGGCGACAACCCACAGTCGACACGCATCTCGGTCTTAGCTGGCAAATCAGGCGCGATCCGTGGATCCGTCTTCAAACGGCGCAACACATAGGGGCGCACCAACCGACGGATCGACGCCAACCGTCGTGCCCGTGCCCCTTCGTCCTTGACCGCCACGAATTTGCGGAATTGGTTGGCCGTCCCCAACAGCCCTGGTGCACAGAAGTCAAACAAGGACCACAGGTCTCCCAAGTGGTTTTCCACCGGCGTGCCCGTCAACACGATCCGCCCTTCACCAGCAATACTCTTGATCGCTTTGGTCTGTGAAGCCCCCGCATTCTTGATCGCCTGGGCTTCGTCCAGAATGATCATCCGCCATTTCCTGGCACGCAGCCATTCGGCCTTCCGCGCCAGTCCATAAGTCGTCGCCACGATGTCGTAACCGACCAGCTCGCCCTCGGGATCCTTTGCAACCCGCTTCATCGTTTCAGCATCCGCCATCGATCGATGGGCAACGAACAGCTTCAATTGCGGTGCAAACCTCGTGACCTCCCGTTGCCAATTGCCCAATAACGACGTCGGCACAATCAACAGGCTCGGGATCCCTGACTTCGTTGCCTGCCGCTGCAACTGACATAGCAAGGCAATCACTTGAATCGTCTTGCCCAGCCCCATGTCGTCGGCCAAGCAGACCCCAAGGCCCAATTGAGTCGCAAGCCAAAGCCAGCGCACGCCGTCTTCCTGATAATGACGCAATTGCGCCTCAACACCAGCACCCGGATCCATCGCGATCTCGCCGTCCGGGTCGCGCAACCTTTCGAGCGTATGACGTAACCAATCGCCCGCCTCAATCCGAGTCCACGCGATCAGCTGCTCGTCTGCCATACTGTCGCCCAACGTCGCTCCAGACAGCAACCGCATCCCCTGCAAAAAGCCGATCCCGTCCACATGGGCGTCACGCAATGTCTGCCAATGCTCCAGCGCCGATGTCAGTCGGTCGTGGTCCACTTGCACCCATTTGCCACGCAGCAGGACCATCCCTTCCCGCGCCGCCAATAGCTCCTTAAGTTCCAGCTCGCTCAACGGCTCGCCGTCGATCGATACGCCCACGTCAAATGACAACGTGTCCTGTGCGGTCAGATTCGAGGGCTTAGCGGCACCGATTCGCACGTCGACCTGCGGACGCGGTGGCTTCGATGCGTTCCACCAATCCGGAACCCGCACGACGACTCCCGCTTCCTCCATCTGCGACAGCTGCAACAAGAATTCGTACGCCTGCCCGACGTCCCATGCCTGCGGGGCAAACAACTGCCGGGACTCCAATAATCGGTCGATCAGCTTGCTCGAACGCGCTGCACGGCTGACCGGCTCCAGTAATTCATCCAGCTTCCGCGAATCTCGTTCGGTGATCGACTTCTTCAGCGCCTCGGACAACGGGACATGCCGCGGCGCACCCGATCCCTGATTCCCTTCGGTATAGGTTGCCAGGAAGGCGAACGGCAAAGTCGGATTCTTTTTGTTCTCGGCCAAATGAAACGTCACGCGTCCGACCAGGTTCCACGCCGGATCGAGCTGTCGCAGATATTCGGCCAACCCCTGCTTGCTCGCACGGACTTGACGCTGCGTGTGTGCATTGAGCCCTTCCCATAGCTGCCGCATCGTCGCCGCCGTTGCGTACTCGAGCCCTACCATCGGAGGCGCGGCCTGCAACATTGACTCGCACTCCGCTGCATCTGGCGGCACCGGCGACTGCCACGCCGACGTTGCACGGGCGTATTGCCGCCGCAATGCAACAAAGTATTGCTGCCCGAACTGACGCCAAAACCCAAACGATGCCGGCAACGATGCACAGATCGGACCTCCCCACGCCGACGCCAACAGGGTTACTGCCGTCGCCTCCGATTCGGCGAACGCCGTGACCAACTCGTCGGGCACGGTGACCGCATCCTCCGTCCCGTCACCGTCTGGCCGATCGGCCAATGATAATCGTCCATGTGGCGTGATCAATAGTTCGTGTCGCACTGCCAGTCATCCGTCCCCATTGCGATCGAGATGTTACTGAAAATGATCCGCGACCGACCGGTTCGCTAGCTTCATTGATGGCCGATTCGCTTCTGCCCCACTTTGCCGGCATAATCATGTTTCGCGCCGTCGGCCTTGCCTTTACTATGGGCCGCACGGTCAAAGTCTCCCCGCCCATAACGAGTTCCGCCACTTCGCAGTCGTATGCCGCACTCCTGAAACAACCAATTGTTGGCGGCATCATGAACGGCCAACATCCGCGATTGAATCAACGCGTTTTGGCTCATCACAACGTCCCCCGTCGCACTTGCTGCTTCTTGTTCGGCATGGTTTCGCGGCAGACCATGAACGTAACCTTCGGCATAAGAGGCTCCGCTGCCACGCACATGCGTGCCATAGCGAAGTCGCGCCGCGGTGGCGATCGTCATCAACATCTCGCGGTACAGCTCCAGTGACTGCTGTACGTCATCGACGGGGCCGTAGAACCAGTACAATGAGCGATGCCCGACAGTCTGGCGGTAGTGTTGAACAGATGGAAAAATGTCGGTGGTGAGATAGAACGCCAACGATGCTTCCCACTGGCAGGCGCGCTTGCCGTTCAGCGGACACGCACGTCGCGTCATCCCCATCCGCACAATCTCGCCGTCGTCTACGATATCGCTGCGGCTGAGGTTGTGCTGCAGCATCAACGCCTGCATCGCCCGCATCGCGTTGCGAATCTCACCTTCGGTTGAGGCCTCGTTCGAAGCCGTTCGATGCAAAGCCCGGACGCGTTTGAGAATGCGTTCATACTCCTGTTGCGTCAACCGCGATTCTTCGTTGCCCCCCGCCGTATCGTCATTGCCCCCAACCCCAGGTCGATATACGTGAGCCTGCTCGTTGGAACAAATTAGCACTTCGGCCAATCGCAGGGTCGGATCTTCAAATGGCTGCCAAGTATCGTAGAGAACTCGATCAATCACACAAGAAATGTGCCCCGTTCGCGACCGGCCAAGGGGTTCGAAATTTAGCAGCAGCGCGCCCTCGGGCAACTGACTCGCCCACCGCCCGTCCCAATCGGTGACGTTCCAATTGCGTTCGGCAAGATACTGCCTCATGACCGACACGCGAACGCCCGAGCGGGGTGTGCTCCCCCCGAGCTGCGCCATCCGATCGTACACGTCACGGTACTTGTCACCAGTAACAATGGCTACCGACCGAGTGACGCAATCCCCGGCTTGCCCGACAAACCCACACGCCGCCCGACCGCCATCATGCCAAACAAATTCCATACGTCAGGCTCCAAAACTCCATGACTCCCTACGTTTCCTAGACATCCCCGTTCGCCGGTCTCCACAATTAACCATTTTCCTTCTCTCCGTAGAAGACAGCATTTTTCGCTCGGCCACTCGCGGCACCGACCACCACGGTGCAAACATGGCACCGCATTGCTTGATTGATCTCTCCAGGTCAAGCTACGACCTGCGCGATACTGTGTGGTTCGAGGTATTGCGTTCGGAAGCCAAATCAATCCACGATCTGGACCCATGCCAGATGGGTTCGAAAGGTCTCCCGTTGCCGCAGCTCATCGCGCCCAATTCAAAATCGTCGTTCGCACAAGCTCCTCCGGTAACCGCTCCTGCTCAAGCCGTCCGCGAGATTCGTGCAGTAGTCGCTGATATAAGACCGACTCACTCGTACTCAATCCTACGGGCGACTCCATTCCGGCACCGATCGGTTCCGCCACTGCTAAGTCGCTGTATCGATCAAGGACAGCCTCAGTCATTAGCAGCGGATCAAGCCGGCCGATGGCGATTCGTGCTCGAGCTAGAAACTGCAATCCCCACGTGTCCAGATCGCCCCAGTAGGCTACGCGTTTTGATGTGAGCCATTCCGCTTCCATCCACCCTAGATCCGATCCAGCCCCCAAAACCGCCACCGCTCCGGAAACGCCTGGCAACAGGTGCTGGCACGCCTCGTTCTCCACAACCAACAAACGCGACCCTGGTAACGGAATTTGCCTCAACTCCGAACCGCGAACGCGCAGCTTCCGAAACGGCATCAGCGATCCGTCGAGATCCACGACCAACAGCCAATGGTCCCCTTCGGTGGTCGCCCCCAGAAAACTCTCTAAACCAATCTGACTGACCTCGCCGTCAAATCGCACGTCCAACAATGCCGTCACCAATTGCCCGTGTCGCTCGAAGAACTTGGTATCGATCCCCTCCCGCGACAACAATCGTAGCGGCCGCCCTGCAGCACAGCCTGGCAACAGCTCCATCGACAGACTCGCTGCCGTCACTATTTCGTCAAGCGGCTTGCCCTGCCACAACGACCGACGGCGAATCAGCAATGAATGGAACGCCGCATCGGTCCGCTCCACCAATGCCGACATTGCCAAAAACTCTTGGCGGATTGAGGCACTAGCACAAGCTTCCATCCATTCGCTAGGCCGGCGTAGTTTCCATTCCACAGGAATCTCGACGGCCCCGGAAGTCGCACGATAGCGGATCGGTTCCCACAACACTTCCCCGATTGCTACCTGCCGCCACCGCACGACGTGCCGCCGAATCCCATCGAGATCCTGTTTTAACGCCGCTGCCGAAGGTCGGCCAATCGGCAGGACGATCGGCCATGCGTCTTGTCCGCCGAGCAACCGAGCTTCGCGCTTGTCCCCATGTTGCCATTGACGTTGCAGTGCCGTTCTCAATTCCGAAGGTGACTTCATCGTGGGCGCGCCAGTTTCTCGAGCTTTTCCCACGAAATCGTCGCCAGACTCGCCTCTTTTCCCGGCCGCTGCACACAGATTACCCTCCGCGTATGTTGTTTCAACAACCCGATCTCCTTGTTCGGCGTAACAAAGATCGGGTGCAAACAGAAGATCCGCAGCGCCTCAATGATGCGGCTGGCCGCCGACGGCGAACTCTTGGAAAACGCCTCATCCAGTATCACCGTACTATACAGCGGCCGCACCGACGCTGGCGGACAAAGCGCATAACTCAATGACGCCGTCAAAATATGACTGGCCATCAACTCCTTCTCGCCGCCACTGCCGCTCTGCGACCCGGTGCGCGGCGGCGAGCGATCACCCGTCTGCCGATCCACCTCGACCACAAAGAACTGCAATCGGAAGCGCGGATCCAATAGAGCCTTCGAACCCTGTTGCCGTCGATGCTCGCCAGCCTCCTGCAGGATCACGATCATTTCCTGCAACGCCTTGTAGTGGCTTTCCCCTCCATCGTCCTTCAACGCGGCACTGCGGACCTTGCGTACCGCCGCATCCAACGCCCGAAGCCGCTCGTCCTTGATCCGTTGCGGCTGTAGTTGCAGATACCTTCCTGATCGAAAGTCGACTTTCACCAACGTTTGATTCAACTCCTTGATGCGTTGCTCAATCGCGTCGACTTCTTCATCGATACTGGCCAACAATTGCGTCACACCTTGATCCGATGAGCGATTGAGATACTCCAGGAATCGGTTGCGTTTCTCCGGCAACGCCTCTTCGTTGAGCACCCGCAGTCGTTCCAAATAGACCGGTACATCTTCGATGTTCGAACCGGTATCGGCCAATGCCCCCGTGTCGACTCGGCGCGCCAATTCCATCAGACGGACGAGCCGCTGTTCGATTTCCGTGACTCGCTGCCGCAGGTCACTGAGTGCTCGCTCCACACGGTCCGCCGCTTCCCGCTCAACATCGGCCAGGTTCTTGGCTTCCACTTCGTCCGGGATCGGTAGATTTTTTTCTGCCAACAACGACTCTTGCTCGTCTAGTTCTCGGTGTGCTCGCGCTTGGGCCCGCTGGCGTTCTTCTTCGGCCCGGTGCCAATCGCTATTGAGCACGGCAATTCTCTTCTCGGATTCGCGGATACACTGCTGTAACTCCTCCCATTTCTGTCGTTCGGCTTCATACCGAATCTTTGCCTGACTGGCATCGGAGGTTGGGTCGAGCAGCGCGGCGAGCCGCTCTCGCGACCGATCCAAGTCGGACGTCGCTCCCGGTACATCGATCGTTACGAAGTCGAGCTTCAGCAATTG
>JAGQPD010000481.1 GCA_020426865.1 Planctomycetales bacterium | reverse complement strand
ATTGTGTTCGAAGCGTTGTTGGGTCCCGTCGGCAAAGATGATACGGCGAGGTTGGCCGTTCTGATAGTCGCTGAATGATGTCGTGTTGCCGTTGAAGTCGGTAAATGTTTGGACGTTGCCATTGGGATAGTACGAGAACGTGGCGGAATTGCCGGCAGCGTTGACAATCTCCACCAGGTTCGGACCTGAGTAACGAAATACAGTCGTGTGATTAAGAGCATCCGTGACACTGGTGACGTCATTGTTGGCATTGTAGGTGTAGGACGTGACCAGTGGCTCGGCAAATGGCGAGTCTTTATGCCCTGTCTCGATGGATTTTAGCCGGTTGCCGCGACCATCATATTCGTTGACGGTGACATACCCACGGCGATCGATAATCCGGGTCTCCTTGTCGGGATTCCGAGGATCGCTGTATTCTCGGATTGTCTCGTTGCCAGCGGCGTCCGTTTCGACGAGAACGTTACCACGATCATCGAATTGCAGCGTCGTCAAATTGCCGTTAGCATCACGGATGACGCCCGTGTGGGAACGTAGATCAAAATCTCGCTCATCAGCGCGATTGTCCATGGCATCAAACACGCCCTTGAATTCCCATTGACGTGTGTCAGGATTCTGTTCGTAAACGGCTTTTAAAGCTCGGTTGCCGTTAGCATCAATCACTTCATCGAGGAAGTGCTCCGGCATTTCGTTGTAGCTGAAGCTCGTGGTCAGTCCTTCCTGATTGGTGAATGTGCGCAGGTCACCCACTGCGTCATAGCTATAGGTCAAGACACTGCCAGACGGGTCGACGATTTCGCGAATGCGCCCGCGGCCGTCACGATGGAACCGTATCGACTCCCCCGAAGAATGCGTGATACCGTCTTCCGTGAACGTCACCGTGTTACCGTTGCGGTCCGTGATGCTTTCGAGCCCGGTGAACTGGTCATAAACGTAGACTGTTCCGTCTGGGCGGGTGAGAAAGTAGCGGTCGGGATTGAGACCCGAGACCAGTTGTCCGAACGCGCCGCCGCGGAGTGTGGTTGCATTTTCAATCGTAAGCACATCGTAGACCCCTGGGTCTGGGTCAAAATAGGCACGTAGTTCTGCCCCAAAGAAGGATTGAGATACGATCTCCTCGCGGTAGGTGAAGCCGATACGCTTACCGTCTGGATTCGTAAGAAAGACTTTTGTCCGATCAGGAATGAACTTATCCGTCGTGTAGTTCAGGCCACCGCCGACACCAAGTGCAACCGCCTCAAAAATCTGAGCATCTTGGACTCCCAACGTCCAACCGTAGCCAAAATCTCCCTCGTCATCACTGCTAAGTGTGTCGTAGACACGTGTGATCGTTATCGGGATGCCGGCCAGCGGAATCGTTAGGTCATTGAATTCCAGCCGGAAATTGCCGACTTGAGGGTTGCTGTCAACGAAGAAAGTTGTTGGGTAAGCGTAACCTTGTCCGTTGCCGTCGTACGCCGCGACAATGACTGCATACGCGTCGATTGTCAGCAATGTAGGATCAAAACTCGCGATCTCGCCATTGTGGACTTCTTCGACGCCTTCATGGAACATTACCCAGTCGGGATCATCCAGGTCGATGTTCGTGATAGAAACGCGGTCGGCGCGACTGTAATACACTCGATAGTACCAAAGATTGTCTTCCGGATCATCAATGGTGCCGATGATAGGCACGACACCACGGACGGACGCACCCAGTTCCGGGCTGGTGATGACGACATTTGGGATTCCGTTATCGTTCGGATCGAATCCGGGATGTGGCGGAAGCGTTGGATCGGTGAATACAGGCCGATTTGAGTCCGCCGGATCGACAACTTTGATCATAGTCGTAGCTGTGCCAATATTGCCTGCTGCGTCCGTGGCCGTAGCAACCAGCCGAATTTCGCTGATCGTGTCTGCAGAGAATGTAGCAACTCCACCTCGGTTAAGTGCCACTGGGAGCCCATCGGCCGATAGGTTCAGGGCGACGACACCGACATTATCGGATGCTTGTACCCAGACAGAGTATTCGGTACCGGGATTTATCCGAACGACATTCGCTATTTCGGTTAAAACTGCCGTCACGACGGATATCGAAACGCGAGGGACTTCCGTGTCTGGAACAGGAGTAACGGTCCAGGTCTGCGAATCGCTCCCACCACGACCATCTGTGACCAATACGGACACGTTCACAGGATCTGTTTCCGATGCGGGGACATTCCACCGCAACTGCCCGAATGCATCGAGCGACATCCCTTCGGGTCCGTCAAGGAGGCTAAAGATGATTGGGTCGTTGTCGCCGTCAACGACCGCCAGACTATAGCGGTACAATGAACCAGCCGTGACAAAGGAGGCCGGTGAGGAAGTAATCATTGGCGAGTGGTTTGCTCTAGTTTCAAGAACGTAGCTCTGAGTGGCCAATGCGCCTTGAGCGTCGGTGACGTTGACGGTAATGACCCGCTCGCCAAAGTCCACATCAGTTGGTTCCCACGTAATGACTCCATCCAAGCCGATTGCCATTCCTTTGGGAACATCTCCTGACAATTCAAAGGTGACGGGCCCACCTTCCGGGTCGAACGCAAGAACAGCGTATTGATACGGCCTATTCGTGTCTGACACGAAAACGGGTATTGACTGAATAACGGGAGGTTGATTGGCTGTTTCGGAGTCTGCCGCGTTGACAACGACGTCATAGCTTTGGCGAGCAGTATTGGGGCCATCGGTCACTTCGATGGTCACGTGATGCGGGCCGATGTCGTCGATGTGAGGCCGCCAGGTGACAATGCCGCGATTGTTGATGGACATGCCCGGCGGAGACTGGGCCAGGGTCCAGGTGAGCGGATCGCCCTCAGGGTCATCGACGCGGGTGGCATAAAAATACGCGTCTCCCTCCACTGCTACCGTCGGCGGAACGGAAACGATGGCGGGAGGCAGGTTACTGCAATTCACGTCGATGGCAAATTGCTGTCTAGCCGAGGCCAGCCTCGTATCCGTGACTACAACCGTTACTGGCTGGGAACCTAATTGAAGTTCATCCGGTAACCACCTGATTTCCCCACTGATTGAATCGATCGACATGCCCTTCGGCGCTTCCTCCAGACGCCACCGAAGTTCGTCACCTTCGGCATCCAATGCTACAGGACGGTATGCGTATTCCTGCCCGAGAGTGGTATGGGATGTCGGTTTTGACGTAATTGTTGGGCTCGTGTTGAAATCTTGAGCAACGACTCGGAGATCATAGGCTTGTGTCGCCATTCCTGCATGATCATCGCGGACGGCGAGGCTAATGTGGTATGTGCCAATAGTCTGGCCCGTCCAACTGACAATGCCGGTATTGGAAATCGTCAATCCAGCTGGTCCATCCAACACTTCGTAGGAGAGTCCGTCACCATCCGCGTCGTGAGCCAATATGGCATATTGGTAGGTCTGGCCAAGTAAGATGCGTGTCAACGGCGATGAAGTGATCTCCGGCGAAACGTTGCCATGCGAGGCATCGACGATCGTAACTACGAAAGACTGCTGGGATTCACCGCCAAGTCCGTCGCTTGCTACCAGTGTTACCGGGATTTCCGAACCCACAGCGGTATTTACGGGCAACCAAGCAAGTGCAAATCGCCGATCAATTACGGTTCCGTCGACACCAATGACGTCGGTCTGTCGAATCTCCATGCCGACTGGGGCCGTCTCGAGTCGAAACACCACTGGGTTTCCGTCAGGATCCTGGGCATGAAGAGGAGAGACGTAGCTTTCGCCGCTACGAGCCCGAGCAATCGGTAGAGAGGTGATGACTGGCGGTAGGTTACGGTCGGCAACGGTGAGCGTGAAACTTACACTGTCTTGACCACCTTTTCCATCGGAAAGCGAAACGAGAACAGCATGTTCACCTACCTGGTCCTCCGAAGGCGCCCAAACAAGCGATCCCAAGGTGGGATGAATCGTAAGCCCGATCGGGGCAACCGGCGTCGTGAAGCGGACGACATCGGAATCAGGCTTGAGGTAGGCAAAGTCGAAACGGTTCGTCTCGCCAACATAGAACACTTCAGACGGTACGTTCAGTATGGAAGGTGGACGGTTGGAAAGCTCACTCCTTGCATTACCAAAGTTCACGTCACCGCTGACGGACGATTCAACTACCTCAACAACATAGGCATTTTCTAGCTCGCTTGTCGTACCAGGAAAGGTTTGCAGCCAACCTGATTGCGGCTGTTCCCGGATGACGTACTGTCCCGGGAGCAATCCATCAAATTCATAGTCTCCGTTGGCATCTGTAGTGACGGCTCTTTCGTGACTATCTAGCCGAGAATTGTTGTTTTCATCGATGTATATTGTCCATCCCTGAAGTCCCGGAGCTGGCGAGTCAGGCAAGAGTCCGATCTCAAAGCTACCCGTGTTGTCGACGACCGGATCATCGAAGATCCGAAAGAATAATCCCGTTCCAGCCGGAAGACCTTCAAATTCCTCTCCGAAAATGTCGCGGGCCGTTCGATCTAGTGATAGAGTTTCTGGCGGGGTATCGCCCCCCAAGCCGTTTTCGGAGTTCGGTTCAAGCAGCGGAAAGTAACCGATCTCGTCATTGCCGATGGCCAGCCTGAGCCAACCGATATCGATATACTCTGGATCTGATCCGCCGACGGAAAGACGATTGCCGCGGCTGCGTACAATGACGCCTGCAGCGTTCCAATCGGCACTGTAATTCGCGAAATCTCCGGCGTTGAATTCCACTGTACCAGATATTTGTGCGCGAAGTCGGTCGCTAGGCAGGAGTCCATTTTCAAGGACAAACGCAGATTGGCCGGCGGCAGTCTGCGCCGAAATACTCGCGATGGGCAGATTCAATACGCCAGTCGTCTGGCTTCCGCCTACGTCCTCAAACTTTCGGCCCCGAATTACGCCAGTGCCAATTTCTACTATCTCAAGAGAGAACGATTGTTCATCACTACCTCCCCGTCCATCGCTGATGGACACGGAGATTGGATGTGTGCCGATATCCGTTGACTTAGGGGACCAGACAAGCTCTCCCGACTCAGCGTCGAGCGTCATTCCGTCCGGTGCTCCATTTCCGAGTCGGTAGGTGATCGGGTCATTGTCAGGGTCGAGTGCATGGACCTGGTACCGATATTCTGTGCCGTCGAGTTGATGTATCGTGGTTGGCTCAGTGATGATGGCCGGCGCATGATTTGAAGGATCGCCGTGAACGCAAACGATGAATTCTTGATCGACGATGCCGCCGTTCCCGTCGCTGGCTCGCACGACGACGGGATGATTGCCTTGTTGATCAAGAGTAGGAGCCCAATTGATTGCACCGGTCTGAGAGTCGATCATCATTCCGGTCGGTTTCACTGGGAGCGAGTACGTCAGCGTATCGCCGTCGGGGTCGAATGCCCCCACATCGTAGCGATACGTAGGTTCCGCAAAACTCTGGCGAGCAAAACCGCTATACGTAACCTGCGGTTGCGAAAAATTGTAGAATCCAAATCGCCCCCCGCGGTAGACGGGATCGTCGATCGTGAATGTGTCAAGAATCTGCGCTCCTCTGGAGACAACAATGTTGAATCCGTTGGTTGTCGATTCAAGGACGAAGCGGTAGGGAATGTTGGGGTCCCAGGGAACTGAGTTGTGAAATAGCGTTGTCACGCGTCCATTGACACCATTCGTACCCCAAAGTTCAGCTCCCAACACAGGCGAGTCGCTGGAAATGAGCTTTACGCTCATTCCTGCCTCAGCAGTAACGCCGAAAAACCCTTGTGTCACCTTCTTCCAGTCAAACAAATAGAAGTGACCGCTGTCTTGGTAACCAAACGCGAACCCGATGAAATCGTCGTCGCGAGCAGTGTTGCCTACTTGCCATATACCCTCGATCGTTTCATTGGACACGTCGAAAGGACTAAGTAGGATCGACGGTTTTGCATTGAGCGCTTGGGTGATGGACGTTCCATCCTCGGAGGGGGTCCATTGTGGATCTGGATCACCTGAGGAGTAGACGGCTCCCACAGACCAACTTCTTAGATCTATCGCTTCGACAGGGCCGAACCGAATTTCCTGAACCTCGGCGGATGTTGTGGGTGTGGTAGTGATGACGGGGGGGCGATTCGGAGGAACGTCGATGACGGTTAGCGTATATCTCTGCTCAGCAAGGCCGCCGCGGCCGTCGGTCACTTTTATCAGAATGTCATGATTGCCAATATCTTCCACCGTCGGTGACAAATTTATCTTTCCTTCGCTGGTCATTGCCATGTGCGCGGGGCCGGATTCCAATGCGAACGTCAATCGATCCCCGTCAACGTCCATGGCCATTACGTCGTACGCATATGGCCCCCCGACGATTGCCTCGACGTCGGGGACCGACGTGATTAGGGGGGCGGCGTTTAGTTTCCCATAAAACACCAGGTCAAAGTCGAATTGCTCGCGACTGGGGTTTCTGAACGTGATCACGGGACTACCTGAAGTCTCTCCGGGGCGCAGCTGGCCGTTGATGACATGATTGGTGAAGTCGAAATAGGGAACTCCGTCCGGCGTCACGCCGTCAGCATCCATGACTTCAGTCATGGCCTCTCCGGCGTACCGCGAGCGAATATTAGTAACTCCGACCAGCAAAGGCGCATTGGTGGCAAACGTGCCGTTATTTCTAGTCGCTAGTTCGACGAGCAAGGTATTGGTTCCATCGACGAACGACGTTCGGCCGTAGACTCCTCCGAAGCTACCGGTTATGTCTGTGAACTGAGAAAAATCGATGGCGTCTTTGGGATTCTGTGTACCGGCGATGGTGAGGGTCGTAGACACGTCTTGGCCTACAGCGTCAGTGGCGGTGAATTCGAAGCGATTGTTGCCAGGTTGAATAGTCGCCGACGAGAAGAAGTGACCGGCGACGTCAACCTCGTCGACACCGATACCATTTACTGTGACCGCAACAATTGGGGTCGTCGGCTGTCCAGCAGTTGCCACACCGCTAAAGAGGACAGCGGTACCAGCCGCCACTTCACGACCCGCGGAATTGGAGACGTTGATAGTCGGCGTAAGCAACGGGACCGGCTGGAAGTCTTCGCCGACCGCCGCGACTGCATTTAGTTCGTTGTCGCCATCACTGAGTAGTGCCCCTGGCCCGCCGTGGATGACGGATACGTATCTAAATGGTGTGTTGTCGGGTGTTCCCACAACGTAGGCAAAACCGTCCCATATAATTCCAAGGTTTTCATGCCAACCCTCAAGCCACACCCTCTGCGGTTCCGCTTCTACCCAATTGACTCGGTCCCTTGACAAATATGCCGTGGACTCGATCGCTTCTTGTGGCAGCGGTCCGTGGTCAATATTGTTAAAAATTGCTGCGCGAGGTGCGAGAACTTCTAAATCAAACACTGTTCCGCCGACGAAGTCCTTTGTACTGCCAGCGATGTTATCGATGAAATTGAACGTTTCATCCGGAGTCAAATCCACTTGGATGTTGACGGTATTGCCGAGTCCCGTCGAGTCAATGTGCCGTTGGGCGCCGACGGGACCAAACGAATCCGGACCGGAGATCAAGCGGGCCGGACGTGCCGTGCTTATATCGAACAGACCGTCGTCGAGCAGCTGACGGTCGACCACCATTTGGCGACTCTCGGCCGAATCGTCGCCGTAAAACAGAGTTGCAAATGTCCCCAGTGAGGCGCCCAGCCATGTCCGTGCGTCGTCTGGGTCCGTAACCAACGGGTCCGCAATTCCATCTGGAGACGTGTTAACGCCCGTGAGCAGAAACGTCTCCGATGCGGCTTGGCTGCCGTCGACGCGATTGCGAACGTTCGCGTAGCGATAGACCGTTTTTGTGTTACGATCGACGGTCCACATGTCGTCGACTACCCCAGTGGGATCAAGCGTAATCCCCGAGGACGCACCATTGGCGCTATCGAGCTGCCACTTACCAATGAGTGAGCCGTCCATTTCATAGACGAAAACGCTGTCTGCCTCATCATCGACCACCCAGATCGTCGTTCCGTCCGTTACCAAATCGCTCGGCGAAGTGTTTGCTACGTCGAGTGCGAATGTACTCGTGGGTGCCGCTTCCCCGCTTCGTCGGGACGCCGTACCCGTAAACATCAATACGCGGCCGAGCATAGAGTCCACTACCCATAGATCATTCCCATGAACCGTGATTCCCTGGGGAGAAGACAGTCCAGTTGTTTGCCACGTTCCAAGTGACGTGCCGTCTGCTGATTGCACATGGACCCGTTTTGTGACGCCATCAATCGTCCAGATCTCACTTCCGTCATCGGAACTAGCAATACCCCTTAGGTGTTGTGCCATTGGGACTGCCGAAAAAGCACCGAGTCCATTTCCCGTCGTCCCATAACGAAAGATTTCGTCGGCGGCACTATCAGCTACGAAAAACTTCGATGCGGTCGCTTCCGTGGCATCGGTAGCGCCGGTAGGGATGGTAACATCTACAATCCGAACACTGGTGCCGGTGTCCTGATCATCATTTGCCAGTCGAAAAATGAGACGAGCGTAGGAACCTGGCGCAACACTCGTAAGGTTTACCGTCACAAGGCCGTCAGCGAGCGCCGAACCGTTACCCAATTGCGGCGGCAGATCTTCCGTCACATTAAAAAACGCATCCCGTGTGAAGTCGCCACTATACGTGGGAACCAATGACGCTCCTGTTTCGTCAACAAGAGCGACTTCGAACGCGTCGTTGATAAAGTCAGAACCCGTTGAATCGAAATGAAGACTGTCGTAGCGGAATGTCAACGATGTCGCACCCAATGGAATCACGAATGACGTTTCCAATGACGTGCGAAACGAATCTCCCTCGTCCAGAACCGCGCCGCATCCGATTGAAACAGCTCGGCCATGATCGGTTGTGGTTCCACCATTTTGTGTTACGCGCCATCCGGTGAGGTTTACGTCGAACGGACAGTCGGCGTATGGCGCAAAGAGGACTCCGTCCGCGACTACCAGCCCGGATGCATCATTCGAAAGCCGAATTGTCGGCACGCCGGTTGTGAAATGGTAAACCCCCAGACTCTCCCAGGATCGATCGTTGAAATCACCATCATCCGGTAAGATTGTCTGGTCGCGTGTGACCACTGCCAGTTCGGTCGCACCGTCGAAAATATGGTATCTCGCATCACTGGCATTCGAGGTATCTGCGACCCAGGTTGCGAACACCTCGTAGTCGCCCGGTGCGAAGATGGTCACCCATTCGGCCGACTCGCTACCGTCACCCGGTGTTTGTACGCGATAATCGCCTTGCCAGCCGCCGGTGAGCGATCCAGTTTGCCATACGCCACGTTCGTTATATCCCCAATCCCCGTCATCACGTGAGACGACCGGGTTAACCACCAAACCAGCAAGATTGGCCGTTTGCCCGAAATTCCGTTGCCATACGAGAAAGTCGTCGCCATCGACGTCGTGATCGCCATCGGCGTCTCCGACACGTTGGGTCGCGCCGGTTTGCATACCACTATGGTCGCGCCATATGACGTAGTCGGCCGCATCCACGTGGTTGTCAGCATTGAAATCGCCCGGTACGGCAAGCTCGGCGGCGAGGTACTCTGTTGGCGACATGCCTAAGTGGGATTGCCACGTGATTCGATCGTATTCATCCACATCGCCATCCAGGTCGGCGTCGCCATCAACAACCTTGGCGTTGCTGTCCATGCCAAGGTTTCGTTGCCATGTGAGAAAGTCGCCGCCGTCTACACTCCCGTCGGCGTTGAAGTCACCAGGAACAATAAGCGTTCCCGATTCACTGGGCAGATCCGCTGGCGGGGCAACATTGCCCGTTTCTTGTTCAGCGGAGCTTTGCCCTGAAATGATGGATGGAGACGTTGGGCCAGCCGCTGCGGCCGTTTCGACGCCGTCGGACGATGTGCTCGCTGCTGGCTCGCTTGACCCAGTGGAAGGCGAAGAGGAAACAACAGAGGTCGCTGGCGCGGCATTTCCAAGCATCCCAGCCGACGCCGTTGGACTTGGTCGAAAGGCGGTCGCAGTCCCGTTATTCAGGCTGACCGGCGCATAGTCCGATACTTTGGTAGTCACTCCGCTGGCGTTTCCAGTATCTCCGCCACCACCCCCTCCCGGGCTTTCGGAGGGAGCCGGCTGCCGACGGGCGGCCGGGGTAGCATCAGATGTGTCTTCTCCCGGCACATCCATTCCAAGCCCGACATTGATTGATGATTCAAGTTGCGAGAAAGGATTGGAGTCGGGCGGCTTTAGAGGCGATAGTTCGTCATGAGAGTGCGATTCTAGTTGCTCTGCGGTTGCACGACCACGTCGCGACGGCGAAATCCTCTCCGATCGCAAATCGGGGTCCCGTCCAATCGTGCCCGACGATAAGGTCCTTGGTTCACTTCGGACCCGAGTAGTGCGACGACTCGCGACAGATGAATCGTCTGGATGCATCTCGTCACCGGTCGATAGACTGTGTGTACCGAAGTTCTCAAAGGCAGTCGATACAAGTAAGGAACCAGGAAAAACCCGCGTCTCCAAAACTTCCGTGTGCAATCGTTGTCGGAGTAACTGTCTTTTCTTACTACTCGTGTGTGAATCAGGCCGTCGCGACTTTCGACTCATGTTAGTGATCCCAAGCACCACCGTGCTATGCCCTTGATTTAGTTTGTTAGTAGCGTTTAGAAACTCTGCCGTTGCTTTGCTCGGAAAGCTGCGATGAGCCATAAAAATGAACCCGTTAACGCGCAGCAAGGCTCCGGAACCGTGGCGAATCCGCGGTCTGGTGCTTCATCACTCATATCCAGATAGTCGCCGACAATTGCTCCATAGTTAAAATCCGTATCGCCAAGGATGAGTGCCAAAGGTAGCGTTACGACGAAGGACTTCTCTTGAAAGTCAATGGACGCAGTTCCGACGGGTTCGACCGTTGCATTGTTAATGACGTCAACCTCGCCAGCGTGAAACCGCTCACTGAAAAGATCGACGTGAAACTCCGCCCCCAATTCGCTGTCACCGATGGGGCTAAACAGGGACTTCTTTGCAAAAGCGCCAGTACGTGGGTTTCGATCCAAATCGAGGTCGATGTAACCCACGACGCTGTTGGGTGAAAAGGCCGACGGCGCGGCGATCGGATCGACGAATGTCGCAATGAACGTTACAGCAGTAGAGGAGACGAACGCGTCGATCGATGAAAGATCGTGGGCGGTAGTTGGCGTTCCGAACGCGTCGCCGACGGGATCGGGAATGGCTGACGTGGCTGAGCTGCAGTTGACAATTAATACGAAAACAAGGGTGACTGCATACGTAAGTGGTGTTAAGGCGGAATTGCGTCGCACGAGAATTGCTCCTAGAAAAACCTAAGCCAGGTGGAATGAACAAAGCTCAATCTGCCTACCGTCGTGTCATTCGACGGCCGTTTTTCATTAGCAATTCCGCAAGCGTTTCGAGTTAACCATAGCCAATCCGGCAGCCCAACCACGACGCATCCGACGCCAATCGGCCGAGATTCTAACGTACTGAGGATGTGACGGCAAGCGGCTGGTGCGGTTGGCTTCACGTAGTAGATACCTAACACGTTTTCACACATTGCTTCCCACCGAGTCCGTAAGACCATATTGAGCTGCGATGCCGCAAATAAGTGATGGGGCTGGGCGATTGCGTCGCCTAACAATTGGCAGGAACAGCCCCGCCGTTGCCAAGCAGCGCGCGAGCAATTGGAGGGAATTCGGCTCAGGAACTAACCACGAAGGGCCGACGGCAGCCTGGGTAGTCCCAAAGTTGTCTTTCCAGACGGTGTAGTCGGCCGCGTCGATGACTCCATTTCCATTTCCGTCAGCACTTAGGTTATTCGAGGAACCGAAGTTATCTTTCCATATCGTATAGTCGGCGGCGTCGACGATTCCATTCTGGTTATAGTCGCCCGGCAATGCTTGCTCGATGTCAATTGTCGCCGAAGCAACCAGCGTTCCATGGAAATTCAACGAATTGATAGTGCTGCTAAGTCCAACTACCTCATTGGGAACGAATCCAAAGCCGATCGGTAAGCTTATGGTGGCAAGATTCTGAGACACGGCGTAGTGAGCGACAGCAGGATGCGAACAGCCAGTGAACACTGAAGAACCAGGATCGCTACAATTTAGTGAAAACACGCCAGCGGCACTGGAAACGAGGGCAATATCGCCAAATATGCTGCCATAATTTAGGGCAGTCTCGCCCGAACTGAGGGTTAATGTCATTCCCGTTGGGTCGAAGCTATTCGATTGAATGTCCATTTCCGGCGAAGTAATGGAAATAGCTAAATCGCGAATCGCCCAATAGGCCTGGAATACGTCTCCTCCGTCGAGGATCCAGCCATAATTGGCATCTTCGGCCGTCCCAGGATACGCGTCATTGTCCAGGAATACGTCGCCTTCATTGCCTCCAGATGCGTCTGGCAGCATCGGGCCATAAGTGTCGGCACGTAGTTGGGATGACACGAATGAGACATTCGACGGAGCAAGAGCATCATCTAGCGATACGACAATGTCCCCTCTCCACGGAACGGTCATTTGTGTCTCGCCAGCAAAACCCTGGACGGTGGCGAATACATCAAAGTCATCAACAAACAACTCAGCGGAAATATTGCTGAGAGTCGAATTTACTGAGAACATCAATTCAACGGCGTGGGCTGTCTGTCCACATGTAAATAGACACCCGATCGCGATCGTGATCGGATTGATCACTGTCATTGTGTCACGCGACTTTCGTGTCCGCCGTATTAAAATGGCAAAAGAAAGCACACAGAGAATCTGCATACACGGTTCTGGTACATCGGATACGAGCGAGGCGGCACTCGAACCAACGGCCCCGAAATTGTCTTTCCAGATGGTGTAGTCCGCCGCGTCAA
>JAGQPD010000016.1 GCA_020426865.1 Planctomycetales bacterium | reverse complement strand
ATTCCTGCAATCGTACGATCCATCGACCGATGACGACCATCAGACACTCCTCACCCGGATCCTCTCGGCCGTGATTCCCGTGTGCGCGGGTATCAGCCTCGAATACTATTTTTCCTGCGTGGACAACGTTGTGTTGGGATGTGGCTCGAAGTTGCCACACAACATTGCTTCGTTGTTGGGTGTGATGGAAGGTGCCGCCAGTGACCTGCGGCCTGGACTGTCCCAGCAGATGATTGAGATCCATGAGCCGATGCGGATCCTGTTCGTCATTGAAACGAGGGCCGAGGCGATGCTCAGCATCATGGACCGCGTTCCGGTCATCGGCCGGTTGTGTCGCAATGAATGGGTTCAATTGGCCGTCATGGATCCCGATTCGCACGAAGTGCAGGTCTATGCCAACGGTCGATTCAAGCCCTATCGGCTGAGGTTCGACACGCTCCCCTCGGTGGCGACATCCGCAGACTGGTATCGCGGTTGGCGCGATCACCTGGGACTTGCCTCGGTTCGCGAACCGCAGCCAACGAAGAATTAGAAAGATCCAGGTCCATATGGAAATCAATGCGATTGTCAATGCATTGGGAATTTGCGTCGTTGTCTGTCCGGTTGCCCTGGTAGCCGTGTTGGGATTGACCTCGTTGATCGGGTGGCCCCTCAGTGAACAATCGATCGTGCGTTTCATCCACGTGACCGGCTTGACCGGATTTGCGGCCTCACTCTCGATGCTCGCGATCATGCTGGCCACCGATCATCGAATCGAGGTCATCACCGTGGGCAACCTGGTGAATATCCCGAATGAACATTTTCATTTTCATGTGATTTTTATTTACGATCGGTTGTCCGTTCCGTTTATTATTCTGACGTATGTATTGTGTGGGACGATCGGGATTTTTACCAGCCGCTATCTGCATCGCGATCCGGGATTCAGACGGTTTTGTGTCTTTTTCTCGTTCTTTGTATTGGGGATGGTCGTGTCGTCACTGGCCGGCTCGATCGAAGTGCTGTTCTTAGGCTGGGAGTTGGTCGGCCTGTCGTCCGCGTTATTGGTGGCATTCTTTCAACAGCGGATCAACCCGGTTCGCAATGGCTTGCGAGTGTGGAGCGTCTACCGCATCGCCGACGCCGCGTTCCTGGTGGCTGCGCTGACGATGCATCACATGACCGGAGCGGGAGACTTCACCGGCCTGATGGGGACAGAAGCATGGCCCCAAGGGGTGGCGACGGTCAGCCCGAATCAAGCCCTGTTCGTCGGACTGCTGTTGCTGATCGCTGCCGCCGGCAAATCGGCCCTGGTGCCGTTTTCAGGATGGTTGCCCCGAGCCATGGAGGGACCGACCCCTTCCAGTGCCGTGTTTTACGGCGCACTTTCGGTCCACCTGGGTGCCTTCCTGTTGATGCGTGTCAGCCCGTTGCTGGACCAGTCGCCGCTACTGCGAACCGCCGTGATTGTGCTCGGTCTGATCACTGCCGTGTACGCATCGTTGACGAGCCGAGTGCAGACCGACGTGAAAAGCGCCCTGGCATTCGCCTCACTGACGCAGGTTGCCATCATTGTTGTCGAGATCGGTGTGGATCTCAATTATGTGGCACTCATCCATATGATCGGCCACGCCTGCTTGCGGACCCTGCAATTGCTGCGCGCTCCCACGTTGTTGCGGGACTACGACCTGCTCGAAAATGCCATCGGTGAACACCTCAGTCCCGGCAAGACGTTTGGTGATCGATACTTCCCAGATGACTGGCGAAAGTGGGCCTATCTGTTCGCCACCGAACGGGGCTTTCTCGACGCCAGCCTCAACGAGATCTTTGTCTTCCCGTTCCGCAAAGCGTTTCGCTGGTGCGACGATATGGAACGACGCTGGACCGATTTCCTTTCCGGCGGAACCTCGCGCTCTGCACTGCCTCCCAATGGAATCGTCGACGACTTGGCTGATTGAACAGTAAACTGGATAGAGTAAACTGGATAGAGCTTCCACCGCTATGACCGAATTACAGCTTCCCTGGCTCGAGATCGCCATCATCGCACCCCTGGTTGGTGTCTTCTTGGTGGCATTCTTACACGATCCTGAAACCGCCCGCCGCCGCACGCTGGCGGTTTGCTCCCTCACGCTGCTGTTGACCGTCGGCGCCTGGCTCGATTTCGGCCTGCTGCACAAATTCGAAGCCCACGATCACTGGGACTTCGTCTCGCGATGGCTGGGCGATGACGCCGTCGTGATCGATGAACTCAATGCACCGCTGCTGCCACTGGCCGCCTTGCTCTACCTGCTCACCATTCTCTCGACCCTCCGCACCAAAGCACCGCGCTTTCCCTTCACGTTGACGCTGTTGTCCGAGGCCCTGCTAATCGCCACCCTCAGCTGCCGCGCGCCGTGGGGCGTGATTCTGCTGGTCGGCCTGCAGATGATTCCACCCTATTTGGAATTGCTGTCACGACGCACGTCCACCCGCGTATTCGTACTGCATATGGGATTGTGCATCGCCATGCTCGCCGGCGGTTGGGCCATGATCAACGCCGAAGGACCCAAATCCGATCATTCGATCGTCGCCATTGGCATGCTGATCGGCGCTGTCCTTATCCGTAGCGGTAGTATCCCCGTGCATTGCTGGATGACGGATCTGTTTGAGAACGCCTCGTTCGGGACATCGTTGTTATACGTCACCCCCATGACCGGCGCCTACGCCGCGGTTCGCCTGGTGCTGCCCGTCTGCCCCGATTGGGCACTCCAAAGTATCGCCGTTGTGTCGATCATCACCTCCGTCTACGCCGCTGGGATGGCGCTCGTCCAACGTGACACGCGACGCTTCTTCGCCTACCTCTTCCTCAGTAACTCGTCGCTCGTGCTCGTGGGACTCGAAATGGTAACGCCCGTCAGCTTGACCGGTGGACTGTGCGTCTGGCTGTCGGTCGGGATGTCCCTTGCCGGATTCGGGTTGACCCTGCGAGCACTCGAGTCACGCACCGGACGGATGTCGCTGGAACGCTATCACGGCCTGTACGAACACATGCCCAGCCTCGCCGCATTCTTCCTCTTGACCGGCTTGGCCAGTATCGGATTCCCCGGTACCGTCGGCTTCGTGGGCGCAGAACTCCTCGTCGAAGGCGCTGTCGATGTCTATCCCATGATGGGGACCCTTGTCGTATTGACCGGAGCACTCAATGGCATCGCCGTCATCCACGCCTACTTTCGACTCTTTACCGGCACCGAACATCGTGCGTCGATATCGCTTCGAGCGCGCTGGCCAGAACGTGTTGCGGTGCTGACATTAACCGCACTTATTCTCGGTGGCGGGATCATCCCTCAGCCTGGCGTCGCGTCGCGCTACCACGCCGCCACCGCGATCATCACGCGGCGATTGGTTACCCCTTCGCATCCCCCGACCGACCACGATCAGGAAGTTGCGACCCTCGCCGGCGAAGGACATGGAACCCCCTGATATTCCCGCGCGTGGGGACTTCCCGTTTTCTTGCGTTTGTCTCAGAATATCGCGCATGGCCAAATCGCTAGAACTTCAGATCCAACTGCAACCCGACGAAACAACCTGTGGTCCCACCTGCCTGCACGCCGTCTACCAGTACTTCGAAGATCCGATCCCATTGCAACAGGTGATTGACGAAACGCCCACCGTCGAAGGTGGCGGTACGCTTGCCGTGATGCTGGCCAGCCACGCCCTGCGTCGTGGTTACCGTGCCACGATCTATACCTACAACCTGGCCGTCTTCGACCCGACCTGGTTTCCCAACCCCATACCGGTCGGCGGTACCCACTCCGACGAAGAAGACGTTATCGGCGCTCCAACGTCGCACCCCAATACGGCCGTCAGCGATTTGCGCGACCGCTTGGCAACACAGATCGAGATCAAAAAATCCGAAAAGCTCCGACGGGCCTGCCGCGCCTACATCACCTTCCTGGAACTGGGCGGCCGCATCGTCATGCAAGACCTAAACGCCACCTTGATCCGCAAGCACCTGAAAAAATCCCTCCCCATTCTCACCGGACTCAGTTCCACATACATGTACAGATGTACACGTATCTTGCCGGTAACGGGGGTGCCGAGTGACGTGGCGGGGGTAGCGGAGGGGCATTTTGTGGTGCTATGTGGATATGACAAGAGTCGCAAGACGGTACGGGTAGCTGATCCGTATTTGCCGAACATTGCTGGGCATGAACATTACTATGAATTGGGGCTGGACCGCTTGATCTGCTCGA
Source organism: Planctomycetales bacterium (assembly GCA_020426865.1). Taxonomy (GTDB): domain Bacteria; phylum Planctomycetota; class Planctomycetia; order Pirellulales; family Pirellulaceae; genus JAGQPD01. Next base: position 9,857 of record JAGQPD010000016.1, on the reverse strand, counting down.
TCCTGCTAGGTGTCTTGACGTACGACGCGAATCTGTTGATTATTGAGCCAGCCAAGTAGGCGTTATCACTCGCAGGACAACCAGGAGGCCGTACGTCCGGCATCGCATGCCCATCTTGATTGTTACGAATTCACCGAAGGATTGGCCCACACAAATCGAGAACGTGCAGGTGATCGATGCGCGATCCTATTTGACCGACCCGGCTTATTGCGAGATGAAGGGGATCAAGCTGTTTAATCTCTGTCGCTCGTATCGATATCAGACCACCGGGTATTACGTATCGCTGTTGGCGGAAGCGCGGGGGCACAGGCCGCTACCTAGTATCACGACCGTGCAGGACTTGAAGAACCAGGCGATTGTGCGAATCGTGTCGGACGAGTTGGACGAGATGATCCAAAGCTGTCTGTCGCGGATCAAATCGGACAAGTTTACGTTGAGCGTCTATTTTGGCCACAACATGGCACGACGCTACGATCGGCTGGCATTGCAGTTGTTCAACCAATTTCAGGCGCCCTTGATGCGTGCTCATTTCGTGCGTCTGGAAAACGGTTGGCAATTGCGGCGGATTGCGGCGATTTCGGCCAACGAGGTACCGGAAACGCATTGGCCGTTCGTCATCAACATGGCGACGGAGCATTTTGCCAAGAAGCGTGGCGGCGTACGCCGACGAAGTCGCACTCGGTTCGACCTGGCGATCCTCCACAATCCGCAAGATCCCGAGCCTCCTTCGGATGCGAAGGCATTGAAAAAGTTCATGAAGGCGGCCGAATCGCTGGGGATGAGTGCCGAGCTGATCGAGCGTGATGATTACGGCCGATTGGCCGAGTTCGACGCGCTGTTCATTCGCGACACCACGGCCGTGGACAACTACACTTATCGCTTCTCGCGACGCGCCGTCGGCGAAGGACTGGTGGTGATTGACGATCCGGTCTCCATCGTTCGCTGTACGAACAAGGTCTACCTGGCCGAACTGCTATCGCGTCACAAAGTTCCCAGACCCAAGACGATCGTTGTCCATCGTGATAATTCACTGGCCGTGGCAGCCGAGTTGGGATTGCCGTTGGTGTTGAAGCGTCCTGACAGTTCGTTCTCACAAGGTGTCGTCAAGGTCGACACGAAGGAAGAATTAGCGGAGAAGCTGGAAGCATTTTTCGCAAAGTCTGATCTGATAGTCGCGCAGGAATTCTTACCCACGACCTTTGACTGGCGCATTGGCGTAATCGACAAGTATCCGCTGTATGCTTGCAAATACTACATGGCCGCCGGGCACTGGCAAATCATCGATCAGGCCAGACAGGGACGAGGCCGCTACGGCCGTTCGGAGACGTTGCCGATCGAAATGGCGCCGCGCAAGGCCGTCCAGGCCGCCCTAAAAGCCGCGAATCTGATTGGCGACGGGTTTTATGGTGTCGACGTCAAACAATCCGATGGCGGATTCTACGTGATCGAAGTGAACGACAATCCCAACGCCGACGCCGGTGTCGAAGATGCAATCCTTCGTGATGATTTGTACTTGCGCATCATGAATGTCTTTTTGTCGCGAATTGAACAGCGCAAGGCACGCAGTTATACGTGATGGCATCCTATGTCTGAACACTCTTGGGGGCTTTTCGAGGCCTTTGGCGTCGAGCTGGAATACATGATCGTGTCGCGCGATACGCTGTCGGTTGCGCCGCTGACCGACCAGTTGTTACACGATGTCGCCGGGGAATTCACTAGCGAAATCGAAATGGGACCACTCTGCTGGTCGAACGAACTGGCGCTGCATGTTGTGGAACTGAAGACCAACGGCCCGGTTACCACGCTGGACGGGGTCGCTCAACGATTCGACGAACACGTGCGGCAGATCAATCGGAGGTTGACGAGATTCAACGCCCAACTGATGCCGTCCGCCATGCACCCGTGGATGGATCCCCTGCGTGAACTGCAATTGTGGCCGCATGAATACAACGCTGTCTACGATGCCTTCCATCGGATCTTCGACTGCCGTGGGCACGGTTGGGCAAACCTGCAAAGCGTCCACATCAACCTGCCATTTGCCGACGACGATCAATTCGGTCGGCTGCACGCGGCGATCCGTTTGCTGCTGCCAATCCTGCCGGCCTTGGCCGCCAGCTCCCCGGTCGTTGATCGAACCGTTACCGGTATCGCGGACAATCGTCTGGAAGTCTATCGCCACAATGCCGATCGAATCCCCAGCGTCGCGGGATTGGTCGTCCCCGAAGCAGTCTATACGCCCGCCGACTACGATCGCGAAATCTTTCAGGTAATGTACCGCGATATCGCACCGCTCGATCCTCATGGGGTCTTGCAGCACGAATGGCTCAATGCCCGCGGCGCCATCGCTCGCTTCGACCGCAACACGATCGAGATCCGCGTGCTCGATATCCAGGAATGCCCAGATGTCGACCTGGCGATCTGTCAGGTATGTGTCTCAGTTTTGCAGGCGTGCGTCACCGAGCGGTGGACGACGTTCGATCAGCAGGCGGCGATGCCGACCGCCGCGCTGGCCACCGTGTTTGACAGTTGTGTTCGAAATGCCGAACGAGCAGCAATCCTTGATGACCAATACCTTTCGATGTTTGGATGTGTCGACCGCCCCACGACGGCAGGCCAATTGTGGCAACACATATGCCGCCAACTGCAACTATCCAGTGCACCCATTGAAGCGATCCTTTCAGCCGGCACCCTTTCGACGCGCATCGTCCGCGCCTTGGCATGCGACACGACACCCGGCCAAATGGTCCCCCACGAACAACTCGAGATCGTCTATCGAAAACTCTGCCACTGCCTGGCCACTGGGACAATGTTTGATGCGGCAACCTGATCGTTCCCCAGCTGTCTCCCGCTGGTCCTTCCCCCCCGTAAGTACGCGGTGCGGTGAATTTGCCGGCCGTTGGCCTGGGCTTTGCAAACGGGCACTGCAAACGGGCTTTGCAAACGGCCGGCGCTTCGGGTCTTGATATTCGGGATTGGGGACGGCCGTGGGACTTTTGGCTACGGCCGGGACAGCCGTGGGACTTTTGGCTACGGCTGGGACAGCCGTGGGACTTTGCACGGCCCGACCCTTAGGCGGTCGCAGCGCGGTCGGCCAATGCCGTATAATTCGGTTTTGGATATGGCCCCCCAAGTTGTTGACGGTTACGAGCACGAGCACGAGCACGAGCACGAGCACAAGTACGGGTGCGAGCGTTGTAACCTTTGTGATTCATTGGGATAACAGAACGAGACCACGATGCATGCATTCGAGTTTCTTGGTGACAAGCAGCCAACAGATATGAAATCATCGCCAGTCCCTCCCGTGTGCGTCGTTTACGGGGCGGACGCATTTCTCAGGCAGCTGGCACTGGCACGACTGCGAGGTACGCTGACCAGCGATGACGTCGACCTCGTACGGTTGGAAGGCGGTCAAATCGCCTGGCGTGACTTGTCCGACGAACTTTCTTCGAGGTCCCTTTTTGGCGGTGATCAGCGAGTGATCATGGTGCTGGACGCGGATTCGTTTGTGACTCAAAACCGGTCGCGCTTGGAGGACTACGTTGCGGCACCGGCCAAGGGGACGACGTTGGTGCTCATTACCGACAGCTGGCCGGCCACGACGCGGCTCTACAAGGCCGTCGCCGCGACCGGACTACCGATCGATTGCGGCCTGCCAACGCGTGGAACTCGCGGGGGCGCTGTCGACACCACCGCCGTCGTTCAATGGCTGGGCCATTGGGCCAAGGATCGCCATGGCCTGAAACTCGATCGGACGCTCGGCAATTATCTTTGGGAACTGGCAGGACCACAACTGGGACGGTTGGACCAGGAATTGGCCAAACTGGCTTTGTTTGCTGACGAAAAAGGGACGATCTCACAACAATTGATCACGGACGTTGTCGGCGGTTGGCGGACAAAATCGACGTGGGAGTTATTGGATGCTGTCCAAGCTGGCAATGCTGCCGAGGCGTTGCAGCAGTTGGAGCGATTGCTGATCGCAGGCGAAAACCCGCAAGCCCTATTTGGCGCCTTTTCCTGGTCGCTGCGCCGGTTCGCCGCCGCCACGCGACTCGTGCAACTCGCCGAACGCCAAGGAGAACGCGTCGACTTGCGCGAGTCGCTACGGCAAGCCGGCTTTCGAAATTTTCCCAGCGAACTGGAAAAAGCGGAAAGACAACTGCGAGCGATCGGGCGCGAGCGGGGTGCTCAATTGAATCAGTGGCTGCTGGATGCGGATCTTAAATTGAAGGGGAGCCATGCCGCGCCCGCTCGAGCGCGACAGGTACTCGAATCGCTGATCCTGCGCTTGGCCACTCAACTTCGGCCAGCGGTCGTGCGAAGTTGAATGCCGGATGTGCCAGCGCTGCATGCCGGGCAGTGCCGCAAGCAGCCGCCTGCCGCTAGCAGCCGAGTGCGTGTTTTTTCAAGAAACGCACGGATTTGTCTTGCACCTGATGGGGGTTTGGTTTAGCATCCGTCGCCACATTGAAGGCAAGTGACTTGTCGTTCGCAAAACAGAAACGGTTGCACGCATGCGAATCATCAGTTTATTGGCCGCAGGGCTCATCGTCGGTACCTCGACTGGCTGTCTGAACCATAAGCCGCTCATCTTATCCAACTATGCCATCCCCGACGCTTCTTCGTTAGCTGATTTTGGCCGTGGCCGTGGCAATAATATGTCAGCACCACAGCCGATGCAGCCCGAAGTGCCAGGGCAGCCGGGGGGCGTAGCGGCGGTCGATCCCACACAAGCAAGCTTACCGGACCAAGGAACCAGTGGCGGACCGTTGAGCAGCGAGGAGTTGGCGGCGATGGCCGCCGGAAAGATGGATGGTTTGGGCGACGTGCTCCAGCGATTACAGGCGGAAGGCGAATTGCATGCAGGAGGCGCGCAGCTTGATCCATCTCGACCGGGCGAGTCCTTGCAACATAGCCTCACGGCGCTAAAACGATTTGAAAAAGTCGGCGCCGGTGCTCTGCCGGCAGCGGGATTGGTGGAAACGCCCGTGCCGACGCCGAGTATCGAGGCAGTCGCTGAGGAGACTCCGGTTGCCGACGCGCAAACGACGGAGGCACCGCCTTCAGCGGACGCGGCGCCAGAGGCCCCACCGGTCGCTAACGATTCGGCCGTAGCGTCGGCGGTCGCGTCGGCGGTCGCGGCAACGGTGATGAATAACACATCAGAGTCACCTCAGCCCGTGGCGGAGACGAGTGCGAGCGTAATACAAGCTTCGGCTCCCGCCGCGGCGAATCCGTTGGACACGCGGCAGATCGTGAACAACCTAATGGCCCGTGCGATGCGGTCCGCCGAATCGGATGGGGTCGTCAATGCGACACTTGAGGAGCCGATCGTGACTCAGGGAGCCACCGAAAATACGCCGATTCCCGGCGACGTTGCGCCATTGCGACCGTTGCCGGCCGATGCGCCAGTTGTGCTTGCTAGTGACGCCTACGCGTCTCATGGCGGTGTCCCGGTTGTCGACGAACTGCAAGTCCTTTCGGATGGTTCTGAACCGGCAACGGTTCCGGCCAGATCCACCGCCGGTGCACAACTGCGATTCGTGGAGATTCCGCCACCGAATCAAGTCATCGCTTCGCCTTCAGCACCAGCATCCAGCGGGGCAGGGGAGGGGAGCGTGAACCATTCAGGATCGGCCGCGGTAACCGACAACAACCTGGGGAGGCCAACGGCCGCCAGCACCGGCTGGCAACTGATCGACGTCAGCAACGCCTCCTCTTGGAAACGTCAATAGGTAATAGGGAAAATAGGCTCGATGCCATGGACAGCTATGATGCGATTGTCGTAGGTGTTGGTGGCATTGGCAGTGCGGCACTCGGTTGCTTAGCGCGGCGCGGGCTGAAGGTATTGGGTATCGATCGGTTTGATCCACCTCATGACCGAGGGAGTTCCCACGGTCATACGCGAGTCATTCGCGAGGCGTACTTTGAACATTCCAGCTATGTACCGCTCGCGCAGCGATCGGCGCAGATGTGGCGAGCCTTGGAGGCGGAAACCGGTTCGCAGTTGTACGACCAGGTTGGGATCTTGGAGGTTGGACCGCCCGACGGGGTCGTGATCCCTGGTGTCCTGCAAAGCGTGCACGACCATCAGCTGCCGGTCGAGCGACTTACCAACCGTGAGCTACGTCAGCGATTTCCGCAGTTCAGCGTGCCGAGCGATCACGTGGGTATCGTCGAAGCGAACGCGGGCTTCTTGTACGTTGAACGATGTGTCGAGACGTATCTCGACGTCGCTCGAAGACACGGTGTCGATATTATGTCACATTGTGAAGTGATACAGTGGCAGGCGGAGCGGGATGCGGTTCGAATTCAGACAAAGTCAACGGAATACGTCGCTGCCCGACTTTTGATCACAGCCGGACCTTGGGCTCAGTCACTGTTGAGTAGCCTGAACATTCCGCTGTCTGTTGTCCGAAAACAGTTGTACTGGTTGTCGACGTCTGATATTCGTCTAAGCCGTGACGAGGGTTGTCCCGTTTTCTTCTTCGAAGCACGTCCGGGCGAGTATTACTATGGATTCCCGCAGCTTGACGACCGGGGCGTGAAGATAGCTCGTCACGATGGCGGGACGCACATTGTGGGTGACCCGGTTGCGGCCATTGGCGGCGTGGACGAAGAGGACCGCGCGAGCGTCTCTTCATTTGCCAGCGCGGTGATTCCGGGCTTGAATTTGCCGGAGACATCTCGAGCGACTTGCTTTTACACGCTGTCGCCCGATGAACATTTCATCGTCGACCGAGTCCCGGACCAGTCGCAGGTTGCCTTTGTGGCGGGACTATCTGGGCACGGCTTCAAGTTCGCACCGGTGCTCGGCGAGGCGCTGGCCGATTTAGCGATCGATGGAGATACCGACATCGATATCGACTTCTTGCGTTTGGGCCGCTTCCGCACTCCTCCCGCGCCTGGTGAGGTGCAGCGGTGAATGTCGTAGCGAAAACGTCCGAGATACTTACGCCGAACGGGCTCGATTCGAAGAAGTCAGGCTTCGCCAGCGTTTTTCGACAAAATCAACCGCGAGATGCGGTCGTTGACCACATCTCGCGGCACTCGCTATTGGGTAAGGTCATTGCCGCTGAGCAGCGACCGACTACCGATTCTGGTAGAAGGTCGTGCCAGGAGGGAGCGTGTTTGGCGCTGTGCCTTTGACAAGCGTCCACCGCTGGCCATCCAGCGACGTGCTTTGCGACCACTGCATGTCACTGCCTAGCACGATCGATTTGATACTCGACGTATTGACGGTTGACTGTCCCCATTCGGAGACAATCTTGATTTCGCTCACGCCCAATTGACCTGTCAGCGTATCGCCGTTGCGCATGATGACGGTGGTGGGTTCCTTGCCGGTTTCGCCGAAATGGATGCCCACTATTGCGTGCGTCGGCACGGCGACTTCACCAAAGATGGCGTTCAGTTTCACGGTCTCCAGTTCGACGAGGGTCCCTTCGAGTGCCAGATCGGTGCGCAATTGGAGTTTTGCGGTGCTATCGGCGGGGCGAGTTGCCGCCGGGGCGGGCATCGGTTTGGTGTCGGCCTTGTCTTCTTGCCCCACGGTGTGGGTGATATTCAGCGCAACCAGGCACAATGCCAGCACGCCGGTAACGGTCATGGTTTTTGTTAACACTTTGTTGACTCCTTAGTGATTTGAGAGGGATCAAAAAACCTCAGCGCCGCCCAATGACAACGCTGAGGTTTTGCGGTAACAGCGGCCGCCGGTGTGGGGGGCGAACACCAACCCCAATACCGGTGTTCCACTGTCGCCTCAGTATCCGGTGCGTGAGCGGTAGACACGTTGGTTGTTGCTGGTCGCCGGCGAGACGGCCTGCCCGCGCGATAGCGTCCAACGCTGGCCGGCGACGGTATTGGTCCCAGTCCACCGCAAACCATTGGCAAACACGATCGATTCAACACTCCCCGTATTGACCGTCGCTTCACCCCATTGTGACACGAACTTGATCTGTCCCAGTAGGATCTGGCCGGTTATGAGATCGCCATTCTGCAACACGACGGTGCTGGCGGTTCCTGGTTTTTGACTGAAGCGAATTCCAGCAATCGTATGGACTGGAATCTTGGCCTCGCCAAAAATCGTGTTCATCTGAATCGTTTCTAGGTCTACAGGCGTACCTTTCAGGGTCATTCCTTTGACCAATGTCATCTCCATCCCTGGTTCCGCCGTAGAGCCCGCCGTCGCTTGAGGCTTAGAACTCTCGTTCGTGGCCTCCTGGCCGTACGCAGCGTGTGCTGTTATTACCAGCAACACCGCCGGCAGCCATCGTAAAATATTGGGCATGACTCTTCCTCCATCGTAGAGATCGATCGGTGAAACGGGTGATGGGCGCGTTCGTTCGCCATCATCATCAGTTATTCGACCCGACCTCGCCCAGAATCAAGGATCTTCCCGCCCCACCGACCAGACGTTGCAACCGTTGTGTGCTAGCATTGGCCGCGACGATTGCCTAACCGGCAGAAGTCCCACGGCTGTCCCAGCGTCCCAACAACACAATCCGCAAGCACCGAGTGCCATCACCGCAGCGGCGATTCCATCGAATTCTGCAGTCGGCGATCGGCGGGCCGGAAGTCAAGGATTCTCCCGCGAGGGGCCAGGCCATCACTGCTGATCGGGTCCCGCAAGCGATCCTCCCCGATGTTTCCGGCATCGTCGCGAACTTGCAGTCGCAGGTACAGTTGCCTGGGGACGCGGCCGTCGACTTGCCATGTGTAGTGTCCCGTATTGGCCACCCCTTCGGCGATCGGAGTCCACGGCCCGTTCGGTGCATCACTATAGGAAATCGTGATGGGATTTTGTGACAGATTGTAGTCGGATGCCTGCCAGAGCAACTGCAATTGGCCGAGGTTGATCCCCGTGCCATATCGCGCCGATGTGATGCGTGCCAACGGCAACGTCGCATCGACTTGTATCCACATGTCCGGATCTTCGCCACTTTCCGGGGCGGACATGCTCAGCCCTTCTTGCGGGTGGATGACGAGTCGAAATCCGTAGAGTCCATCTTCGTTGACTTCCACCATGAACGGGCTCAATTTGTCGGGGTCATCGCCATAGTGACGCCAAGACATGCCGTTGTCACGGGTATACCACAGCTCGACCCTGGCCACGCCGCTGGCGCCTGCAGCATCGACGTCGTAGTCGAGGCGGAATCGCCGCGAGTTGCATAACTTGCGATTGGCCGGTAAGGGTTCCCGCTGCAGGCCCTCTGGAGTCGCAATCGCCTGTTTCGCATCCAGACCGGTCGGGGTAGGGGAGGGGGAAGCGATTGGGGGCCGGCCGACAGTGGACGGATCGGGCACGGTACCCAGTGATGTTAGTTCAGGGATCGGCTGCAAGCCCGGGGCCGCCGCAGCCGGCATTTGAGGCGTATTTGGATCGGCCACCGGACTGGGTGTCGCGACTGACGGGCCGGTGCCGAACGACGATTCGGCATGGGGAGTCAACGGCGGTGGAGTTGGCAATTCGGCCGGCAATGGTGCGACCGGGGGGGCGTTGTTGGACCTGTTCTGCAAAAATCCCGGCGGTTGGCGTTGGCTATTCGGCGCGAGTGAAAAAGGAGTATACGATGGCAGCGATTCGTCGTTGGGCGAAAGTGCCTTCGGTGGCTGCGGGCGCCCGCTGAGAGTGCCGAGCGCCGTGCTGCGTGGCGATCCTGCCTGTCCCGCGAAGCCCGGATTTGTGCGAACGACCGACGGCGGACCTCCAAGTGCAGGACCTCCTGACGCGGTGGCAGGAGACGTGGCCGACGGAATCGCGGCAAGCGACAATTGTCCGTCGCTTGGACCAGTGTTCGTAAGCAAAACCTGCCGCTGGACGACGGTGGAATTCCCGCTCCGATCGGATATCTGCGCGCGGA
>JAGQPD010000480.1 GCA_020426865.1 Planctomycetales bacterium | reverse complement strand
TGGGTAGTACGAGTTCACGGATAAAGGTGGTGTCGTACATTGGACGCATCACGATCCCCGAGGACGACACGAAGATGGCTGGATTCGTTACCAGGACAAACGCTATCAATGAAGTCCGTGTCGAACAATTCAGCCCCGCCGCGCGAAGTTACTCTGCCGCATCGTGAAACGATCCAGGAATCCCCAGGTTGGCGTCAGGAGTATCCGTTTCGTTCGCATTTCTGTGCTACAGACGGCTTCCAGTACCACTATCTGGACGAGGGTACCGGGGCCCCCTTGCTGATGGTCCATGGTAATCCGACATGGTCGTTTTACTGGCGGCATCTTGCACGCCATTTTCGCGAACAGTATCGCGTGGTTGTCCCCGACCACCTTGGTTGTGGCCTCAGCGACAAGCCGACCCGTTACCCCTATAACCTGCAGACTCACACGGCAAACCTGGTGCGACTGGTTGAACAACTCGACCTGTGGAATGTTACATTGCTGGCGCATGACTGGGGGGGCGCCATCGGATTGGGAACCGTAACACAGTTACCCGACCGTTTCGGACGATTGATTCTCTTCAATACGGGAGCCTTTCCTCCGCCCCGCGTACCACGACGCATTGCGGCGTGTCGCCTGCCGTTGTTGGGCCGCTTGGCCGTACAAGGGGCAAACGCATTTGCTCTTGCTGCATTGACCATGGCCTCGGAACGACCGTCGGAACTCACCTCGGCGTTTCGTGACGGCATTGTGGCACCTTACGATTCGTGGAGCAACCGCACGGCCATCTACCAATTCGTTCGCGACATTCCCCTGACCACTCGTCACCCAACCTTTGACAGATTAGCGAAATTAGAACACCAACTACGGCACTTGCCCACGCGACCAGTGCAATTGATTTGGGGAATGCGTGACTGGTGCTTCACCCCCACTTGCCTCGAGCGATTCATCGATATCTTCCCACTTGCCCAGGTCCACCGGATCGAAGACGCAGGTCATTGGGTGATCGAAGATGCTCGCGACCAGGTCATCCAGATGGTTGACCGTTTCCTGGATGAGACAAGATCGGCCGGTGGATAATACAATCACCATTTTCCCAAACCACTTGCCAAGATAGTCTGCCAGCATTGTGCGGCTGGATGGAGTTGCGATGACGAGTCATCCGTCGATCGGCCAGTTAGCAACGCTCGCCTGTATCCTGGAAGCGACGGCTCCGAAACCGGGGAACGTGCACCCCGGTGCAATGTTCTCGGATTTGAAATTTCGACATTTTCTCGCCAGCGCCATCGCAATTGGCCCGCATATGGAGTTGGCCCGCTTCTTGGGAGTCGGACAGACGGTTCTGGATGCCATCACCTCGACGCAACAGTGCGTGTCGACCAACACGAACCTGGGAATGGTCTTATTGTTGGCCCCGCTGGCCGCCGTACCGCGAGAACAATCGGTGGAACAGGGAATCAACAAAGTCCTGTCGCTACTGAATGCCAAGGATTCGCAACAGGTTTACGCGGCGATCAATCTGGCAAAACCGGGCGGGATGGGGACGAGCCATTCGCATGATCTGTCCGCCCCCGCTCCAGATAACCTGCTCTGGGCGATGCAGGCGGCCAGTGATCGCGACATGGTCGCGCGTCAATACTGCAATGACTTTGCTGACGTGATCCATTTCATCGCACCCAGAATCGCCGAATTGTCGTCCGACGGGCACGACTTGCTCACGGTAATTGTCGCAACGCATGTCGAGGTGATGAGT
>JAGQPD010000479.1 GCA_020426865.1 Planctomycetales bacterium | reverse complement strand
CCACCGCTTCGTCACTGGTCTCCGCGCCACGGATCACTTCGACCAGCTTCATTTTGCGGACAGGATTGAAAAAGTGGATCCCCAAGAACTGGTCCGGACGGGCCAGTCCCTCCGCCAATCTCCCAATCGGTATCGTTGATGTGTTGGTTGCCAAGATCGCTCGTTCATGCATGTGCGATTCGAGCCGATCGTACAACAGCTTCTTGATCTCAATGTTCTCGATGACCGCCTCCAACACGAGATCACACTGTGTCAATTCTTCGTCAGAACTCGTGGCGTTCAACAGCGGTGCGAACTGCAGCGCCTGATCGAGATCGGGTTTGCCAAGCGCCTTGTTGTAGGCGACTTCCTGCAGGACATTCTGCACGCCCGTCGCCAAGGCTTCTGGTCGTGCATCGGTCAGGCATACGCGGATCTTGCGTTTGACATTGGCGGCAGCGATGCCGGCGCCCATGATCCCCGCGCCGATCACCGCCACGGAATCGAGCTTTCCCGGTGTGACATTTTTATCGGCGACACCAGCATCTTTTTTGTTTCGGTCGGTGAGAAAGAAGATATTCAACAAAGCCGCATTGATCGGACTGCCAAACAACTGTGACATCCCTTCGGCCTCCAATTGGCAAGCCGCATCCGCATCGCATCCCGCACCCCCCAACATGGTTTCCAACGCCGCAACAGGTGCGGGGTATTGACCCTTCGTCTGCTGCTGGATCAATGCCGATGCCGTGGCGCCAAGAAATCCCAGTTCCGTGTCGCTGATCTCAATTGGCCCAGACCATCGCTGGCGATCTTTCAGGTACCCGCGACTGAGATAATCGGCCTTCGCTACCCGTATCGCCGCATTTAGTAGATCCTGTGCCGGTACAACGTCACTTACCCAACCCATTGTCAATGCTTCACGGGCATCCACCGAGTTGCCCGTGGTGATCATCTCCACGGCATTGCCCAATCCCACGATGCGCGGCGCGCGTACCGTACCACCCCATCCCGGGTACAGTCCTAACTTGACCTCCGGAAATCCTAACTCCGTGGCAGGATTGTCCGTCATCACACGCCGATCACACCACGCTGCAAGTTCGGCACCCCCCCCCACACAGATTCCGTCAATCGCCGCGACCGAGACGAATGGGCCCTGCGACAAACGACCGAATAACGTCTGCCCACGCCGGCACATCTCCACCGTCTTCTCCGGCGGTATTTCCAACGATGCCGCAAACTCTCGCAAGTCCGCGCCAGCGATGAACTGTCCAGGCTTGCCGGAAATAATGACCAACCCCTCCAAGTCCGCCCGACCCTCTAGTGTGTCGAGATGTGCCGCTAACTCGTCCAACACACTCGACGACAAGATGTTTGCACCTTTCCCAGGCATGTCTAACGTTAAGACCGCAATCGTCGGTTCGGGAAAAGAAAGTGTGAGCGTGGCAGGTTCGGGCATGACAACCATTTCCTGATTCGGTTACGAAGCGTGTTCTATCTTCCTCAAAGGTACCCGATTCCGTCCCGCTCGCCAAACGGGTTGCATCTAACGCATATCAATTACTGCCTACCCACTTTGCCTGTCCCCCCAAGTTGTCCATAATTAGCGGTTACTCGGCCTGGCGATGAAAGACGAAAAGGTAGCGGCAGATGATCGATATCCACAGACAACTACTCTTCACTTCCAGCCTCTTGCTGCGCGCAACTACGATGGTGCTGAAGGCATCGGTGGCGTTGGCGGTTTTCGGCGCAACGGTCATTCACGCGACCGAAGCTGACGAAAAGCATCCGCCGGAACCGACCGTCGTCTCGCTGACTATCGATTTTGGTGATGGATTTCAGAAACGCTACGTCGACATCCCCTGGCACGAAGAGATGACGGTCGGATCGTTGCTCACCCACGCCCAACGCCATCGCCGCGGGATTGCGTGCGATGTTCGGGGCCGGGACGCCACCGCGATGGTCCTGGCGATTGATAATCAGAAGAACGAGGGGAGTCGGGGAAAGAACTGGATTTTTCGCGTGAACGACAAGTTGGGCGACCGGAGTTTCGCTGCCACTCGCATAAAAGCTGGCGACGCCGTATTGTGGAAATTTGATGATTACAAGTAGAATGCTGGGGCTGGGAGATCGTAATTGCCTCGGAGATTCGGGGCGATGATATTCTTTGGCCGACCGTTGGCCGATCAGCGAAGTTGAGGGAGTGAACAAGTGAGCAACGTAAGCAAAGTGAGCACGATCGTGAAACGCAAGACGGTTACTGAAATCTGTGTCTTTGTGCTGCTCGTATTGGCAGGCGTGGCGGCCCGTTTGTACTTCCAATATTTGCCCAATTTTGCTCCCGTCGCGGCACTGGCCCTGTTTGCCGGGTATTACTTTCGGTCGCGCATCGCGGCGATCGCCGTGCCGTTGTTAGTGATGGTCGTTAGTGACCGGTTCATCGGGGGTTACCAGTTCTATTTAATGGTGACGGTCTACACGACGTTGTCACTACCGGTGATCGCCCGGTCGGCGGCCCGCAAGTGGTTTCGCCCAGCAGCTGCCAGTTGGCACCAAAACGCATGGGGTGGGACACGGGTGTTATGCACGACGTTTGCGTTCTCGATGCTCTTTTTTCTCGTGACGAATCTGGCGGTTTGGATCTGGTCGGGTATCTATGACCATTCGTTTTCCGGATTGGCCTATTGCTATGTTCAGGCAATTCCATTTTTGCGTTACACGCTAATGGGAGATTTGGCGTTTGCCTTTGCCCTTTTTGGCGGCTATGCTGTTATTGCCAATGCCGTCTGTTCGATGGCACAAGCTCGATTCTCTTTGGAGCGGTAGTGTGCCCATCGCGGTGCATCGTTTCTACTCTTTGTTTTCCACGTGCAGGCGACCTTTCCGGAAGGCTTCGGCCATGGCGCGGGGGACTTCTGCTTCGGCGAGCACGAACCGAGAACGGTTTTCGGCGACGCGGGCTTTCATTTCCTGCTCCTGAGCGACCGCCTCGGCTCGACGCTGCTCGGCTTTTGCTCGTGCCACGCGAGTGTCTGCCTCAGCCTGGTCCGCTTGAAGTCGCGCACCAATGTTCTCACCCACGTCGATGTCCGCGATGTCGATCGACACGATTTCGAAAGCGGTATGAGCGTCCAAACCCCGAGCCAGCACGGCGCGAGAAATTCGGTCCGGGTTTTCCAACACCTCCAAATGGCTTGCCGACGATCCAATCGCCGTGATGATCCCCTCGCCCACGCGGGCGATAATCGTCTCTTCCGTGGCGCCACCGATCAGCTGTTCAAGGTTGGTTCGCACGGTCACGCGAGCACGAATGCGCAGTTCAACCCCGTTCTTGGCGATGGCGCTGAGCGTAGTTTTTCCCGTCCGCTGCGGATCGGGACAGTCAATCACCTTCGGGTGAACGCTGGTACGGACGGCGTCGGTGACATCGCGTCCGGCCAAATCAATCGCTGCCGCTCGATCAAAATCCAAATCGATGCCAGCTCGTTGGGAAGCGATAATCGCATGCACGACACCCATGACGTTGCCACCGGCCAAATAGTGAGCTTCCAAGCGCGACGTTGAAACGCCGTCCATGCGATTGATGTCCAATCCGGCTTGGGCGGCGATAATCTTGGCGTTGACGATGACACGGGAGTTCACTTGCCGAAACCCCATCCCGACCAGGCTCAAAAACGACACGTCCGCGCCCGACATGTACGCCTGGAACCACAGCTTGCCGTAGACCGCCACCACGATCAGCCCGATGAACATGATCAGCCCGAGAAAACCGATCACAAACACCCACAGCACCATCATATTGTCCGTCCTCCAAGCATCGGGTTCTGTTGAATCGTCGTCCCACGGATGATATCGCACCGGGGCGAAATGGACTAGTAGCTTGGCCTTTCGGGGCGGCAGATCGGCTGGGGGCACGGAAATAGGTGTCTGAGGTGAGGTGCTTTTGAGCTGGCAA
>JAGQPD010000478.1 GCA_020426865.1 Planctomycetales bacterium | reverse complement strand
GTTTGACACTTGATTGTGTCATCATGGTCAGGCCGGCGAATAGCACGGTGATCGCGCCGATGATCACCAACGTGTTCAGGACGACCGGTGCCATGACCATCACAGGACTCAAGCGGACGATCAGCAGTCCCCCGGCGTTCACAATGCCAGCGTGCATCAGCGCCGAAACGGGAGTCGGTGTCTCCAATGTGTTAGGCAACCATACGTGGAACGGGAATTGTGCCGATTTGATGGCGGCACCCAGCATTACCAGCCATGCGATGGCCGAAACCGTACTTCGCGGCAAATCGTTGGCCCGTGCGGTTAGTTCAGCAAACTCGGTCGTTCCCAACGTGCGAAACATAATGATGACCGCGGCCATCAAAAACGCGTCGCCACAGCGGCTGACCGCAAACTTCGTCCAGGCGGCGCGTCGCGCTCCGGGACGCGCTTGGTAGTGCAATAACAAGTTGTGCAAGCCGACGCTGGTGATCGCCCACATGAAGCAGTACTGCAATAGACTCCCCGAGATTACCATCAGCGAGACAGACGCTATCGTAAATGAAAGCCAGCGATAATAGCGCCCCTGGCGTGGATCGCCGTCCAAGTATCGCACTGAGAATTGCGCTACGATGAAGCCTACGAACGTCACAAGGGCGAACATTACCGCCGCGATTCCGTCGACGAGAATGCCTACGTCCCCTGGGGTCGGGGGCTTCACCGAGGATAGGGACAGGTGCAGCGTGCGGCCGGTCACCACAATTAGCAACAGCACCAGCGCGGCCTGGATCGCCAAGATGCCCAGGGCAATGACACTGACTCGCCGCACGAAAGCGACATGTGAATTGGCGATTCGCGATGGCAACAGCCCGAACATCAATAGGATCAGCGGGCAAACCATTAACCCCCAGACGATACTGTTAATCCAGATCACTCTCCGTTGTTACAGTCGGTGGACATTCGCAAAACAAAAAAAGCCAGATGCCAACGCTCAAAGGCGATGGTCATCCGGCTGATCCGCGCAGCTTTGTCTACCGCGGCGGCTTTAGCAGGTGGATAACGGCGGCTTCGAGTATCGAACTGGCAACAAACGCGGCTGCTACGAGTGGCCATACCGACACAAAAAAAGGCCGAAACAGCAACTCTGTGCTGTTTCGGCCTTTTCCCCACCGACGTTAATTCGGTGCGACGAAAACCGTGAGCTCGGTACCGTCCGACGCCAGGGGACCCTGGTTCGGCGCGGTCATCCATCTCATCGGACTTAATGTAGGTGCGACTTGAAGTTTCGTCAAGAGTATCGTCCGGAAAATGTTGGACAATGATCGGACACGGCTCAAGAGCAACTGAGAAACATTGACTCTGCGGGGACGGTCAATCGAATTGCGGGGTGTTTGCCAGAGTAAAAACGATGATCCGTTCCCCCGTTTTCGCGCTGATATCGGTATGCAAGCTGATCACCTCCAGACCGAGGATGTCGCGCACGACCGCATCTAACAAAGGCCGCCCACGCTCAATCAGTTCCTGCCGAACCTGCTTGATGAGATAACGCCCACGATCCTGCTCCGGTGTCTCGGCCAGCTTCAGTTCGGCAGGCGTCAACACGTTCTTCAAGCGCACCAGGACCATGTCGTCGATCACGTACGCCTTGGTGTCCAACGGTCCGCGTCCCATGTACTCTTTTTCAAACCGCACGATCGCCTGGCTGATCTGGCGTTCGATTTCTCGCCTGGTCTTCACTGAGCTCGCTCCCGGATGGCCATCACCGCCGGATGCTTGATCCGCCGTTCGACCGACACCGCATAATACTGTTCACGCACTCCCAAGATCGTCCCCACATGCTGCAGGCCATAAATATTTAATAGCTCTTCCTCCATGATCGCGGGAATTGCGAACAGCCCCAGTCCGTTGACTCCCGCAATCTTCATCATCGCACTGTCAGCAAATTCGCCGCGTACCTGCGGTACGATGCTAAGATCACTGAACCACTGGTCCAATTGCCGGCGGAGGACGCTGTTGTCCGTCGGCAACAAAAACGGGGCACGATCCAGTGATCCGGGGAAGCCATTGATGACCTTCTTTGCGAGCCGCTTTGTTCCCACCACTACCACCTCAGAGTCGCCCAAACGGTGGGAATAGGCTTGCACGCGATAGAGTGGATCCAATGCTCGGTCCGAGAGAATCACATCGAGCTTGTGGATCGCCAGATCCGATACCAACTGCGACATCTCCCCTTCCTGGCAAATCAGTCTAACTGGCGGTTGCAGCTCCAAGGCTGGCTGCAGCAACTGATACGCCAGCAGCTTGGGCATCACGTCCCGGATACCGACGCGAAACTCCACCGGTCGTCCAACCGGCCGTCCCCGCACCATCTCCATCAATTCACGACCCGTGGCGAAGATCGTGTCTGCGTACGTGGCGACCTCATCACCCATCTCTGTCAGTGCTAACCCACGTCCTTGCTTCCGAAACAGCCGTGCCCCAAATGTGCGTTCCAATTGCTTGATCTGCACGCTCACGCTGGCGGGCGTCACATGCAACAGCTCACTCGCCCGCTGCACGCTCCCCTCCCGTGCCACCAACCAGAAGTTCAACAGATGATGATAATTCAGCCAGTCCATGACATCCCCTGATAGTTTAGTTTTTTTAAATGATGCCGTTGGCGGATTTAGTTGATCTTAATCGACGACGAGCCGTATAGTCAATAGTAGTCGGAGTTAATCGTTCACCCGCAACCTGTGAATTTTGGGGAGATGGAGATGGACATGAGTTTTCGCTTTAGCGGCCGGCGGCGACCCAGTGCGGACCCAATGAAGTACACGGAGATACTCGAACGAGCACTCACCAAGTTTCGCGATCGCCTAAGTCACGTTTGTGTGTATGTGGAAGACGTGAATGGACCTCGCGGAGGCGTCGATCTTCAGTGCCGTTGCGTGCTGCATCTGCGGCGGAGGCCCCCCGTGGTGATCAAGGATCACGCCGACAACCTGCTGGCGCTGGTTCGTCAGGTGGCCAGTCGTGCCGTCCAAGTGCTCAGTCAGAAAGAGGTCCGTCGAAGCAGACGTGCGACGAAGGAGCGGTGGCGCGAGTCGCCGTGGATCGAACGACCAGCCCCTCAGCCATAGTACCGAACATCCTCCCCTCCAACTGTCCTACTAGGAAGAGGCAGGTGCATCATGTTCAACAGCGGCACCGACCGACGAACCGAGGCGGACCCCACCAGCGACGGTCTTGTTCACGCTTCCACGGCAGATTGCACACCGAACGCGGGGGGTGAGCCGACTGGTTCGCCAGCGTATCACGCTCAGTCGGTTGAAGCCGCAATCGCGGCCCTTGGTTCGAGCGCCACCGGATTGGATCAACATGATGCGCAGCGACGATTACGAGAACACGGTCCGAATATGTTGGCTGAGCGTCCACGCACGCCGGCGTGGCAGCGGTTTTTGGAACAGTTCAACGATCCATTGATTTACGTCCTGTTGGTCACAGCGGCGATAACTGCGTTGCTGCACCACTACGTCGATACCGGGGTCATTCTGGGGGTCGTCGTTGTCAACGCGATCATTGGTTATTTGCAGGAAGCCAAGGCGGAGAAGGCGATCGATTCGATCAAGCGAATGCTGTCGCCGTCGGCCATGGCGCTGCGCGGTGGCGTAAAGACCAGTGTCCCAGCCTCCGAACTAGTGCCGGGAGATGTCGTGTTGCTATACAGTGGCGACAAAGTCCCGGCAGACATGCGGTTGATGCAGCAGAAGAACATGCAGATTGACGAGGCGCCGCTGACGGGAGAGTCACTGCCGGTGGAAAAAGTCTCCGATCCGCTTCCGTTCGACACTTCGATTGGGGACCGTCGGAACCTTGCTTTTGCTGGCACACTCGTAACCACGGGCACAGGCACTGGACTGGTCGTGGCGACTGGCAGTCGCACCGAGCTGGGCCGGATTGCGGGTATGCTCGAAGAGGTTGAAGGGGTGGATACGCCACTGATCCGGCGTCTGGCACAGTTCAGCAAATTCGTGACGATTGCGATTGTGGTATTCTGCGTTCTGGTGTTCGTAGTAGGCGTTGCTACCGGAATCGCGGCCATGGACATGTTAATGGCGGCTGTGGCGCTGGCCGTGTCTGCCATTCCCGAAGGATTGCCGGCGATCATGACCATTGCATTGGCGATCGGTGTCAAACGCATGGCCAGTCGCAATGCCATCGTGCGAAAACTGCCGGCCGTGGAGTCACTCGGCAGCGCCACCGTCATTTGCACGGACAAGACGGGTACCCTCACTCGCAATGAAATGACAGCCACGCGGATCATCACCGCAAACAAGCAGCGTTACGCCGCCACCGGTACCGGATACATTCCCGAAGGATCCATTTATCCGTTGGACAATGAAACGGCAGCGGGCACGATAGAGTGCCAGCGCGATGGCGCTGTGCCGACCACTTCGCTTGGCGAGCCTCCACGATGGATGCATGAGCTACTCAAGTGCGGCACCCTGTGTAATGACGCGCAGCTGTCGCATGAACACGATCAATGGCGTATGGATGGCGATCCGACGGAGGGCTCGCTCCTCGTACTGGCCACGAAGGCCGGTTACGACACTGCCCAATGGTTGCTGGACTGCCCACGCACCGACGAGATACCGTTTGAATCAGAGCGTCAGTATATGGCGACCATGCACCGTGATCATCATGGCCACGCTGTCTTGAATGCCAAAGGGGCTCCAGAAGCCATCCTGGCACGATGCAGCCGCGATTGTGGTACGGCGGATGAATTTGATCGCGAGCGCTGGCATGACACCGCCGCCGCAATGGCTACGGAGGGGCTGCGAGTTCTGGCGTTTGCCCACAAACCACTTTCCCCGTCAGCCGCGGCGATTCAACACGAAGATCTGTGTGATCTGCAGTTTCTGGGACTGGTCGGCATCATGGACCCGCCCCGCGACGAGGCCATCAAGGCAATTCGGAAATGCCATGCCGCCGGGATCCAAGTCAAAATGATTACCGGCGACCATGCGGCAACGGCACGGGCGATTGCGCAGCAAATCGGGCTGCACAACGGCAACCATGTTGTGACGGGTAAGGATGTCGACAACATGTCGGTCGACCAGGTCGACCAGGTCGTTGCCACGACCAATGTGTTTGCCAGGGTCTCGCCCGCACACAAGCTGCTATTCGTTCAATCGCTGCAACGACAGGGCAACGTGGTGGCAATGACCGGCGATGGAGTCAACGACGCACCCGCCTTGAAGCAGGCCGACATTGGCATCGCCATGGGTGTTACCGGCACCGAGGTATCGAAGGAAGCCGCCGAAATGGTGTTACTGGACGACAATTTCGCGAGTATCGAACGTGCGGTCGAAGAAGGACGCACGGTGTACAACAATCTTAAGAAGACGATTCTATTCATCCTTCCCACCAACGGGGGTGAATGCCTGACGCTCGTTGCGGCCCTGCTGCTGGGCATCGTCTTGCCCATTCTTCCTCTGCACATCTTGTGGATCAATCTGGTGACGACGGTCGCACTGGCGATTACCTTGGCATTCGATCCAGCCGATCACGATACGATGCGCCGTCCACCGCGCCACCCGTCAGCTCCGCTGATCGACGGACTGCTTGTCTGGCGAATCATTTACGTCTCGCTGTTGATGGCTCTCGGCACCTTCGGGTTGTTTGTCTATGAGACAACTCGCGGGACAGGTGTCGAAGCGGCTCGCGGTGTGGCCGTCAATGCCATCGTCTTCTTCGAAGTCGCCTATCTGCTAAACACGCGCCATCTGACGGGTGCTGTTTTGAGCCGAGCCGCACTAGTGGGCAACCCGATTGTCTGGTGCGGCATTTCGGCAGTCGCAGTTCTGCAGGTTGGGTTTACCTACCTGCCATTGGCCAATCGACTGTTCGAAGTTGGACCGATCGATTTAGGGATGTGGGCTAGAATTCTTACCGCCGCGGTTGTTTTGTTCGTGATCGTCGAGCTGGAAAAAGCCGTTGCGCGCCAATGGCGAACCTCTTCGCTTGGACCAGAGGTCACAGAATCGCATGGAGCGACAGAGTCACGCAGAGGTATAGAAGCGAGCTAAATGACCGAGCGCGATTCT
>JAGQPD010000477.1 GCA_020426865.1 Planctomycetales bacterium | reverse complement strand
AATAAGGGTGATGATCAATAAGGGTGATGATCAATAAGGGTGACGTTTCGTAGCGGTTTTCGTCGAAGATTCGACGTCGAGAAGCAGCTTTGGTACAGTGGACGATACCGCGTTTGGATTAGGCCACACGTGCGCAGCCGGCCTGCGGTATGGTAGCCGGCCTGCGTTATCGTTCGGGTAACCAGCAAAGGAGGCTCCTCGACATGCCATCGACCGCCAATCGAATTGCCGCGTTGACGACGTTGGTGCTTTCGCTCCCTGTGGCTCTGCCATTGATGCGTGAGTCGAGCGTCCTTGCGGTCGAGCGCGCAGCGACGCAACATGCCGCGTCGGCAAGTGATCCGGAGCAGGTCGCGCGCGACACAGACGCCGCGGTTCGGCCGCTGCACGAAGTGCAACGCGAGTTGCGCGACGTGATGCGGCGGGAGCTGCGTGCCGATGCGCTGGAAGAACGTGCCGATGCCGTGCTCACGATTGTGGCGTTACACGACGAGATCGTGCGTCATCCCTCGTTTGCCAGCAGCGATGCGTGGCAAAGGCTGCGCGCCAAAGCGGGCAACCGCCTGCGCCGAATTCGCGACGAATTGCGAAAAGATTTCAAAGCGCCACAAGTCGCTGCCGTCGACGTACCGCCGCAGCAGCAGGTCCTGCCGCAGCTGCTTGGCAACCCACCAGCCCAGCCAGGGGTCGACCCGCTGGGAATAAATCCCAACGCAAACAATCCGGCGGCAAACGTCGCCAACCGAAATGGGGCGGGCAATGCCGGCCCATTCGGGCCTGCCAGGGACTTGGGACCGCAACTGGTGGCCTTGATCGAACGCACGATTTCCCCCGCGTTTTGGGACGTCAACGGGGGTCCGGGGGCGGTGGTCTACTATCAACCACTACAGGTGCTCGTCATCCGCGCCACCGACGACGTCCATCGCCAGATCGGCGGTACGCTCGGTGCCGTCCGACAGGCCGGCCCTTAATCCGGTCCGGTTGAATACCCACACGGGGCTGGCGTCCCAAACCGTCAAGCAGCGCAAGCCCGTCCGGCCGCGTCGGGAAGCCAAAACGCGTTCGCCGTTACAACCGGCACACGCAACGGACTCTGCCAAACCTACCAGGACGAAACCTTATGGCCCTACCGGGGTTGAGATATTACGATGGACTGTAATACCGGCCCGGGTACGCTTGAGTCACAACAAAAACAAAAAAACAGCACTTTTCCCTTTACACTTACCGTAAATCTATATGAATCGACGAGCCAACAAGATGCGTGATCGAAAGCTGCTTCCATTTGCGATCTTAAGCGGCTCCCTTGCAATGGTCGTTTTGGGGGGGGGCTTGCGTTGTGAGGGGGCGGACGAATCGCCCACAGCCCGGGCGTTGGGGATGCTGGGGATGTTGAACGAGCCGTCGGTGTTGGCGGAGTTGCAGGTGGAGGCACAGGCGGCGGCGCGGCTGCAGGCGATGGGCAAGAAGCGCACTAGTGAGGCGTTGGAATTGGCAATGCAATTGCGGGAGACGCCGGTGGAGGAACGAGCGGGGAAGATGGCGGAGTTCCGCGCGGCGAGCGAGAGGGAGGCATTGAGTTTGTTGACACCGGGTCAGCAGAAGGCAGCGCGTGGGATGTGGTTAATGCGCAACGGCTTGGCGATGTTATCTGAGGCCGAGACTGCGGCGGCGGCGGAGATTAGCGAAGGTCAGCGGATACAGATAGAGCAGTTAGTTCAGCAGCGGGATCGCGAGGTAATGCAGGCGGGCGAGAAGGACGAGTCGCGGGTCCGGGCCGACTATGAGCGGAAGATGTTGGAGGTTTTGGGACGTGCGGACCGCGTCCGCTGGGACTTGCTGGCCGCTGGGCAGGATCCTGCTCAGGCCGAACAGATCTTGGCAGCCCAGGACGCTCAGGAAGCTCGGCGTGCCGAACCAAGTGCAGCGGCTGCTGCCGGCGCGGTGGCCGGGGGCGTGCCGGCCGAGATTGTTGGTCCCAGCGACGTCGTGCCACCGCCACCGGCGCGGCAGGAGACGGGCAATCTTCCCGTTGCGGATAGCGATACGGACAGCGATGCGGACAATGCGCTACGCGTGGCCCAGGCGGACGCCGATACACCGCCGGAAATGACCAAGTTGGAAGACGTGCGGATGAAATTTAATTTCCGTTACACACCGTGGAAAGACGTGTTGGACTGGTTTGCTCAGCAAGCGCAATTGTCGTTGGTCATGGACACTCCGCCGGCGGGCACGCTCAGCTATACAGACAGTCGGTTTTATTCGCCGGACGAAGCGATCGACGTCGTCAACCGTATCCTGTTGGTCAAAGGGTTTACGCTGGTAAGGCGCGATCGGATGTTGATGCTGATCAATTTGGAGGATGAGATTCCGCCGGACGTGGTCTCGCAGGTTCTTCCGGAAGATCTCGACAACTACGGCGAATTTGAAATTGTCAACACATTGTTTTCACTGAACCGCATGACGGCCGAAGATGCAAAGAAGGAGATCACGGACCTACTGAGCAAGAAAGGACGCGTCGTCGTCCTTGCCAATTCACGACAGATATACGTCACAGACATGGCAGGGCGGTTACGAATGGTACGTCGGGTGCTCGAAGCGGTGGAGAATCCCCCGCAGTCGGTTGGCAAACCGAACATTATTACGCTCGAGCACGTGTCGCCGGAGGAGTTCCTGGTGATTGCTCGGCAGCTGATGGGATTGGATCCCAACGAGAACTCGCTGGAAGACGGTTCGCTGCGTATCGCGATTGATCCCGTCATGTCGCGGCTGTTGGTCACGGGCAACCCTGACAAGATCGCACAGCTGCACGGGCTGGACGACCTAGTCGACATTGCCAGCGAAGGCGAATTAGCTGGCGAGGACAAGCCGCGGGAGTTTCCGCAGTTAGAAGTCTACACGGTCCCCAATGCCGACCCCAACACAGTGTTGCAGGTGATGCAGACGCTGTTAGCAGGGCTGCCCGACGTTCGCTTGACAACGGACCCGAAGACAGGAAACCTGGTAGCGTTAGCGCGTCCGAGCGAGCACGCCACGATTCGGGCGACGATTGAGCAAATGCAATTGGGTGGCAAGCAAATCGACGTGATCCCGCTCGGGTCGGTCGATCCAACGTTGACGGTCCTCATGATCAACAAGCTGTTCGCTGGTCCGAAGGAAGGTGATCCGGATCCGAACGCGCCGAAGGTCGACGCCGATCTGACGAATCGCAAGCTTTTGGTACGTGGCACAGGTCCGCAAATCCAACAGATTCGCGAATTTGTAACCAAACTTGGGGCCAAGCCGGACGATGACGCGATGCTGTCGCAAAACGGCGGCAAGGTCAGGTTCTTGACGATGAGTGAAACGGGAATCCAGGAAACGCTCAATAAGCTCAATGCGGTCTGGCCCACAATGCGTGGCAATCGGTTGCGAGTCGTCACGCCGTCAACGAATATCCGTCCGCGGACGATTGAGCGGCGCAGCGACTCGGGAACTCCCGAGCCCCCGCGGCGGCCGTCGATCGCGCCGCCGACGCCACCGGATACATCCAACGACGCAGCCGGAAACGACGCAGCCGGAAACGGTGACGACAGACAATGGTCACCGGAAACAGAGCAGGCATTGAGCGAATTCTACGGCACGCCTTCGCCGCAACCGCCGGTCGACGCAGAAGCGGCTGCAGGACCGGCAGAACGTGCCGAGGCACAGCCCCAAGCCCCGGGTGGCGACCTGCCTGTTAACGATGCCGATCTGCCAGAAGTCGTCGTCGCACCGGGACCTGGTGGCATCATGATCGCCTCCGACGACGAGGCTGCTTTGCGAGATATGGAAAACCTGTTGCGGCAGTTGAGCGAACAGGCATCGGGAACATCATCGCGCGAGTTCACCGTCTATTACTTGAAATACGCCAAGGCCGACACAACCGCTCAGTTGTTGAGCCAGATCCTCAACGGCAGCTCCTCCAGTTCAACGGGAGGTTCAACGCTCGGCAACCTGGCCGGTGCCGCACTGGGGGGCGGAGATATGCTGGGGGCCCTGTTTGGCGGCGGAGCTGCCGGTGCAACGTACGAGGCAAGCGGTCCGGTAAGTATCGTCCCCGCGACGCGAATCAACGCCCTGTTTGTGCAGGCCAGCCAACAGGATTTGCTGCTCTGTGACGAAGTCCTGTCGATCATCGACCGTGAAAGCAGTCCCGAGGACGTCCAGACGACACCTCCGCCGCGTTTGATCCCGGTGGTCAACCTGCCGGCGTCCGAAGTCGCGACGACGGTGCGTGAGATCTACTCGCAACGCATCGCCGGAGCACAGGGTCAACAAAACCGTCAGCCATCGCCAGAGGACTTTATCCGAGCGCTGCGAGGTGGCGGCCGTGGTGGGCGTGGAGGTGACAACAACGTGCAAGAAGAGCTGCCACCACTGTCGATTTCCGTCGACGCGCACAGCAATTCGCTCGTTGTCTCCGCCCCCGACCCGTTGTTTCAGGAAATTCAAGAACTTGTATATCTATTGGACAATGCCAACCCACCGTCCAATGAAGCGTCGAAAGTCATTCAGATCTCCGGCAGTGGCGCGGCAGTAACGCAAGCGATCAAGGCAATGTACGGCGACAAGATTCAGACATCCACGGGCACGTCGACTACGGGCTCACGCAACAGCAGCAGTAGCGGCACCACGGGATCGACCACCAATACGTCGACTTCGCAAGCAAACGCCGACGCCTTTCGCCAACGCGCCGATTTCTTCAATCAAATGCGTCAACAGGGAGGATTCGGCGGGTTCGGTGGGCGCGGAGGATTTTCTCCCTTCGGCGGAGGTAACACCGGCGGCTTTGGCGGGCGCGGTGGCTTCGGTGGCGGCGGCTT
>JAGQPD010000476.1 GCA_020426865.1 Planctomycetales bacterium | reverse complement strand
GGCCTTCGGCCCGGAGGGCCACAACAACCTCTGCCGGTGGCGCAGCCACCGGTGACGTGCCCCCGCGCATCCCAGGCCCGAAGAGCCGACACAAAGACGGCATGGCGCGTTGGCAATAGCCGCGAGTTTGTGAGTATTGACGCCAGACAAAATCCAGACGCCAAAATCCACGGCCATCGCATCAAAATCTTAATCAAACAGACAAAATCCAGACGCCCTACTTGTTTGCGTAATGTGGTGCGAGTAGGCAAGGTTGCTTCTTCTAGGCTGGCGGCAGTTACCATGGCGGCAGTTACCATGGGTTGCACAGCTGCTGCAGTTTGCCCAGTCAAGGGGATGCGGCGAGTCTGAGGCGCCGGAACAGGATGCTAGGGATTGGGCCAGCACTGTGGGGGTCGGAGTCATGGACCGAGGGGAAGAATTTTTGGGTTGGCCGACCTAACGGTTATTGTTTAGAATCCGCCGCCCGGAATCGTTGGGTCAAGGATGGGAATTGCTGACAAGGATGGACGCATGATGAACGTTGCTAGCATTTTGAAGCTTCACGAGCAGACCGTGGTACGGTGGCACGAGTCGCCGGTCGAACAGGCATATGGCGGCGTGGAGGGGCTGGTTTGCCAGCAGCACGCGTTCAACTTTTTGTTGTGGCACGAAGAGGATATCGCTCGCAGCCTGGATGTCAGTGATGCGGAAATTGCACGGGTGAAGCGTTCGATCGATCGGCTCAATCAACAGCGAAACGATTGGATTGAGAAGATCGACGAATGGATAGTTGGAGATTTGTTGGAGCGGCGAATCTCGGCGGCTGTCGGCGCGATGATGAATTCTGAGACGCCAGGGAGCATCATTGATCGGCTGTCGATCCTCGCGCTTCGCACGTACCACTTGCACGAACAAGCGGAACGAACCGACGCATCGCCCGAGTTGATTGCGTCGGTGGAAAGGAAGTTGCAGGTAGCGCAAGTACAGCGGGAGGATTTATCGCAATGTCTTGCGCAGCTATTAGGCGACATTTACGCTGGGTGCAAGCTTCACAAGACGTACCGTCAAATGAAGATGTACAACGATCCGCAGTTGAATCCGTATCTTTACAATTCGCCTCAGGCGCGCGGTAAGGCAGCTTAGTCGCATAGGCATGGCAATCAGTATGGCCAGCGGGCAGCGACGCCGGCGTCCAATCGGCGTTGGTCGAGGGTCGTCAGTTGCAGCCGCATGGTTCGTGGAGGACTGCCGCAATGTCCGACGATGGCATCGGAGATCATTGCTGACATGTCTGAGGTACTAATGCCTGGGCTGTGGCAGGTGAGCAGAAAGAAACGGCAGCGGTCCTTCAGTAGTTGGCCGCAGTCCTTCAGCAGTGGAAACAGATCTCGTTGGACTTGCCACACGGTCCCTCGCGGTCCGTGCCCGTACGTCGGTGGGTCGAGGATGATGGCGTCGTATTGATTGCCACGATTGAGTTCGCGCTGCACGAATTTTCTTGCATCCTCGGCAATCCAACGAATCGGCAGGTGCTCCAGTCCGCTCAGTTGCGCGTTGTGACGAGCCCACTGGACGACGTTTTTGGCGGCGTCGACATGAACGACATGGGCGCCGGCTGCGGCGGCCGCGAGCGTGCTGCCACCGGTATAGGCAAAGAGATTCAAGATCTTCAGCGGTGCGAGTTGGTTTATGGAACGGATCTGTTGGGCGATCCAAGGCCAATTCGTCTGTTGTTCTGGAAAGAGCCCAAGATGTCCAAATTCGGTAGTTTTCAGCTGCAGGGTGATCGGCGGGACCTTTGGGATCGCGAATGGCACGTTCCAGGCGGCAGGCAACGATTGATGCAGCGTCCACTTTCCAGATTCCGATGAAGTTCGGTTGCGAACATAGCGGGCCGCGGCTTCTTTCCAACTGTCGGCGGGCAGCGTGGGCGCCGCTTGGCCAGCCGCTGGGCTGGGGCGATCAAGGATCCAAGGACCAAAACGTTCCAGTTTTCGGCCATTCCCGAAATCGATCAGTTCATATTCACCGAAATTTTGCATACAATTCAGTGTTAGCCATTGGTCCCAGCTGGTCGATTTGGGCTTGGCGTGTTGCGGGAGGACGGCCGGTACAGCCGCCGGTACAGCCGTGTAACTTTGTGTTCTTCGGACGATAGAGGACGTAAGTCAGATGTGCAAGGAGTTAGGGATTTTGTGGGTGATTGCTTGCGGCCTGGTGCTGTGTGCGACAGGGCCGTCTGCCGACGTGGCGATTGCCGACGATGGTCCTGCCACGGAACAAGAGAGAGTGGCGACCGCGGAACAGGTGGCGAGCTGGATTGATGACTTGGATTCTAATTCGTTTGCGGCGCGCGATCAGGCTACCGAACGCTTGATACTGGCAGGCAAACCGGCGGCGGAACAATTGGGGAGTCGCCTGCAACAAGCGAGTCTTGAGTCGTTGGTGCGCGGTCTGATTGTATTGCATCATTTGGCCGATGTTCCGGATGAATCGGTATCCGAAACAGCATTTGGGGCGATATTGACGTTGGCCAAGAGTGACATCGCGTTGGTTCGTCGACGTGCGCGCGATGCGTTGGACGACGTTGCCGCCAGTCGTGAGCAGACTGCCTTGGCGGCACTTCAGGCCGTGGGCGCGAAGGTAATCGATGGGCGTTGGCAGGCGAATACTAACAGTCTGTATGCTCCGGCCTGGCGGACCGTCAAATTCGATCAAGACTGGACCGGAACCGATGCCGATTTTCGCCACCTCCGTTGGCTTCGAAACGTCGAGGCAATAGTCGCTAGTGGCGACAAGATCAACAACGCATTTCTGCAGCAGTTCACCACGTTTCAGCATCTAAGCGCCATTCGTTTGCATCGTACGAACGTCTCTGATGCCGGGATTGCGGCACTGCGCAACATGAGAAGCTTGCAGGTTGTGGATGTGCGCTATACGGCGATAACCGACACTTCGATCGACGTGTTGGCGACGTTAACAGGAGCGCATACGATGTGGCTATTTGGGACCAAGGTAACGGACGACGGAGCTGCGCGGTTGGCCAATGGTCTGACATTCGGCGAATTGCGGTTTCACTCCGGCGGTGCGCTGTTGGGCGTCAGTTGCCAGAATATCCCGGGTCGCTGCGACGTTACGAGCGTGCAGGCTGAGACTGCCGCGGAAAAAGCCGGTGTTGAAACAGGTGACATCATTGTGGAGTACGGTGGTGTGCCGATCAATTCGTTTGACCAGCTGAGACAGTTGATCGGTGTTGACTCGCCGGGTAAAGAAACGTCCTTGACTGTATTGCGGGCGGGAGAGAAAAAAGTTATCACGCTGACGCTTGGGGAATGGGATGTCGATGCACCGTGACGGCGCGATTGCCATGGCTTTGATGTGTCTCATCGTCAGGACCTCAAGGGTTGTTGTTGTTAGCATACGCATGTCGCGCGGCGTCCATCACCTGGCCGATCGGCAGTTGATGGGACTGGGCAAGTTGCTGGCAGGCGTCGAATTCAGGTGAGAATCGCCGCGCCCCGCCGGGAAGTGTCGCTACTTTTCCCGCCACGGTACCCCACGGTGTTTCGACCGTGGTGTCCTCGCGCTGCAATGTTGTGCGCTGTGCTGTCCAGCGCCGGATGCCCAACGTCGTCGTCTCGCGAAAGAGAATCGACTCCAGTTGCTGCTGCTTGTCAGAAAGGCACAAGACTGTCACTGTCACGGCCGGTCGGTTCTTCTTCATCTGGATCGGCGTCAGGTAGACGTCCAACGCGCCAGCGGTCATCAACTGCGACACACAGTGGCCAATCACCTCCCCCGTGGTGTCGTCCAAATTCGTTTCCAGCACCAATATCTCGCCCTGCCCCGCCGCAGGTGTTGATGCGCCTAGGTTTCCGATCAATAACCGCATGAGGTTCGCTTGTGTCGGAAAATCCTTATCTCCAGCTCCATAGCCAATGTGCTCGATGGTCATGGGCGGGACCGGGCCAAAGGCCTGCGCCAATGTCGCTACGATCGCGGCACCCGTCGGTGTCGTTAACTCCGCTTCCACCGTTGAATCGGCCAGCGGAATCCCGCGCAACAATTCCGCCGTCGCCGGGGCCGGTACGCTCGTTCTTCCATGTGCGATTTGAATGAATCCTGAACCCGTCGGGATCGGCGAACAATGGAGCCGGTCAATCCCCAATAAATGCCAGCCGATCGAGACCCCAACAATGTCCGCAATCGAATCGACCGCGCCCACTTCATGAAAATGTACCTTGCGCAATGTTGTGCCGTGGACCTTCGCCTCTGCCTCCGCCAACCGCGTGAAGATCGCAATCGCCATCTCCTTCGCCGCCGATTCGAGCGCACTGGCGGTGATCATGTCCGTGATATGGTGCAAGTGCCGATGGGCATGTTCCGGTTCGTGCCGGACATGGACCTTGGTTGCCCGAAATCCTTTCCGCATTACCGTCTCACTCTCCAATCGACAGCTGGGCAGCCCTAACGAATCAATCCCCGCTTGGATGGCTTCCATGCTGGCACCCGCATCCACCATCGCACCCAAAGTCATATCGCCGGCGATGCCGCTAGCACAATCGAAATAGGCAATTCGCATCTGTCTTCCTCGCATGTTGGTCGGTTCGGCTCAACCGCGTCGACATTGACCGCCGCGGCGTAGTTAGCTACAAGTATTCTGCGTTTTGATTTTTTTTTGCTAGACATATTGGTGGAGATGGGGAACGTGACGGAATTCTCACAAGGTCCTTCCACAGTGGAACAATATCCGAAACTGCCGGCAACTCCATGGGGGGTCCTACCGCCGCGATTGCGTGTGATCTTGATCACCAGTGGCCGGCGAGTGGGATCCGGACTGGCCGACGCGCTGGCGAGCGACAGCGCGACTCGGGTGTTTTTGGAGGAAGCAACCGGAGTCGTCGAAGGATTAGCTCGCTTGCGGGACGAAGTATTTGACGTCGTACTCTTGGCGCACGATCCTGGCGAGTTGGACGCATTGGAGTTGGTGGACGCGGTGCGTGCTAGCAGTCACGAACAACAGCCGATCATTGTTTTGGGTGAGGCACCTGAGTGTCAGATGCTAGCGTTGTGTTTCGAGTGTGGGGCGGATGGATATGTGGGGTTGGGAACCACGTCGACGCGAACGCTGTTATGGCTGATAGCTCGGGCGACGGAGCGGCGTGAATTGATTGACGAGAACCATCGAATGCAGCGGGCGGAACGCCAGCGGCAGCAGCGTGAATGTGAGGAGGCGGAGAGTATTTTACAGCAGCAGCAGCGGATTTTAGATACGTTAGATGGTCGGGGGTACGAAGGGTTGGGAGGGAACAATAGTGAATTTGGCCGCGAGGTGCAGCGAGCCGGCGAGGGGCATCGCGAGTTGGAGGTCCATTATGGCGACTTATTGCGGGCCTACGTCATCATGGGGGCTGGGAATCTGACTCGGGATATTCGGGACTTGGTGCAACAGATTCGGCAGGCCAAGTTGGATGGCGAGGGATGGTTGACGATCCACTTGCGTGTGTTGGCGGGTGTGATTCGCGATTTGGGAGTCCGGAGTGCTCGGCACGTGATGAATCGAGCTGACTTGCTCGCATTGGAGGTTTCCCTGCATCTTTTGCGTCCCGCCCAAAGGGGGCAGGAATCATGGGACGCTCCGTCGGGCGCATGGTCGGTTTCGATGGCGGCAGGTGAAAAAGTATGTGAGCAGGCGTAGCTTTTCCCGCGAAGTCTCGGCATAATGTAGGCATGTGAGAGGGTGTGTCGCGGAGGCCTCACGACGATCTCACAAGTTGGTTGGGCCGAAAAACGGCGGTGGCCGTGTCGCCCGCCGTCCCACCTAAACTACCTCCAGGGAGGATTCTCTTGCGATGAGTATGCAGCGTCTTGGCGTGCATGGCTGTGTGCCTGCGAACACTACCAGGGTCGAATGGGGTCGTCACTGCGCGATCATTTTTGCGGCTTGCATCTTCGTGGCGAGTTGTCTGTCGTCGAGCGTTTTATACGCCGTGGAGAGCGAGGCGCTGAAAGCGCTGGACCAAGCGATCACCGTGAAGCTAACGGCGCGCAACATGCGGGACTTGCAGCGGGTGATCACGCTTTGCGAGTTCGCGTTAGACAACCAACTGGAAGAGACGCAAGCCAATTTCGCTCGACAACTACTTACGTCAGCGCTTTACGAGCGGGCCGAGCGGTATTCGCAGAACCTTTTGGCTGGAGAGCTCGATCGCAACTTTCCGACGCTCCGGGCTTTGGCCGTTCAGGATCTTACGCACGCCTTGGAATATGACAGCAAACATGGCGAGGCGAACCTGTTGTTTGCCAAGCTAGCGGCCCTTCCGGGCGGTGATCGGGGTGCGGGCAAAACGGCAGCCACCGTCGCCGTGGAGGAATTGAGGAACTATCCCGATCGTCTGTCCGAGGCGCTCGTTACCGAGGCGGAATACCTTGACGAAGTGAATGCCAAGTTAGCGAACTACGATCGAGCCATTGAGGCGGACGAACGAAATCTCGAGGCCTGGCGCGAGCGTGGCCGAATCAAGCTGGCCGCCGGTCGATCCGATCAGGCGATTGACGATTTTCTGCACCTGTTGGCGACCAACCATGGCGACGTCGATACCTTGCAGGCATTGGCTCAAGCGCTGGCTAACCAGGAGAAATACGGTGAGGCCATTGCCAGGCTGGGCGAAGCGATTGAACTTGATCCACAATCGAGTGCTTCTTACACGATTCGCGCCAGGATTCGCGCGGTTCAGGAGCGCCCCGAGGATGCTCTCAAGGATCTCGACAAGGCCTTGGATCTGAACAGTCGCGATTTGAACGCTTTGATTTTGCGAGCACAATTGCGCAGCTCCGATGGCAAATTGGAAAGTGCCATGTCCGACGTCGAACGCATCCTCCGACTGCGACCCGAACTCCCCGAAGCGCTTTTGATGCGCAGCCTGATCCATGCCGGAATGGGTCACTTCAACAATGCGATCCGTGACTTGCGGGTCGTGATGAACGCGAATCCGGATAACGTACAATTGAAGTTGCAGTTGGCCAGTTACCTCGTGCTGCAACACCGACCGATGGAGGCGATCGAAGTCTATTCCGACATTATCGACAATGCACAGCGAGTCCCCACCGACGCTTATCGAGGGCGTGGCGACGTCCTGCTGAGTGTCGGCAAACACGCTCAAGCGATCAACGACTATGAAAAAGTTCTTTCGGAGGATCCGAAGGATGGCAGCGTATTAAATAATCTGGCATGGGTCTTGGCCACGTCCCCGGTCGACGACTTGCGCAATGGAGAGCGTGCCATCGAATTTGCCAAGCGCGCCTGCGACGAAACACAATACCATGCCCCGCATATGCTCAGCACGCTCGCTGCCGCCTATGCCGAAACAGGTGATTTTTCCACGGCCATCGAATGGTCGCAGAAGGCCGTCGACCTGGAAGATGGCGACGTTAAGCGGCAATTGTCGGAGGAGTTGCAGAGCTATCGCGACGGAAAGCCATGGCGCGAGATGCAACAGGCCGCTGAAGCTCCTCAGCCCAATGACGACGACTTGAATCTGTCATCAGAATCCGGTGCCGAAACCGCGC
>JAGQPD010000475.1 GCA_020426865.1 Planctomycetales bacterium | reverse complement strand
TAACTTATTTGCGGACGGGTCCTAACCAGCAAATCGCATGCCCATCCGTTTTTTGCCGAGGAGTGGGTTGAAATCCCAAACGCGGTTCGGCCACAATGGAAGACCACGCCGACGTCGGATGCCGCAGTTGCCCCTGTTGGGCGCCTGCACAATCATCAATGACGAAATGGAATCAATAATGCCCTCACGTTTCGTTCAAATTGCCACGGTTGTTCCTGTGGCTGCGCGTCATATTTCTGCGATGGCTGTGCTTATTGTCGCCATGCTGTGCGTTGTTGACCGCTGGGCCAATGCCGGAGACGTAAAGCCAACGACGCTGCGCGTGCTGACGTACAACATTCATCACGGAGAAGGGACCGATGGCAAGGTTGACTTGCCCCGCATTGCCGCGGCGATACGGGCGGCCAACGCGGACCTCGTCGCCCTCCAAGAAGTCGATGTCCGGGTGCAGCGCACCGCCAACGTGGACCAAGCGGTCGAGCTTGCAAACGCCACGGAAATGAACATGGTCTTCCATGGAAACATTGAATTGCAGGGGGGCCAATACGGAAATGCAATCCTCTCGAGATTTCCCATCACAGCGTCGCGCAATGTTGTGCTCCCAAATGATGTTGATGGCGAGCAACGAGGAGTCCTGATTGCGTCTGTAACGATTCCGGAACTTGCGTCACCGCTGGAATTCTACTGTACGCACTTCGATCATCGACGTCCGGACGCATTACGAGTCGCGTCGGCTAAGGTCGTGGCGAAACTGGCTGTCGAATCCAAGACGGAACTCAAGATCCTGGCGGGGGATCTGAACGATAAGCTTGACAGCCGAACGATTCAAGCAATCCAACAAAGTTGGACATTGGCAAACAGCAAACCCGCCCCCACGATCCCCGTTGGCAAACCGCAATATCAGATTGACTTTGTGCTTACGTCCCCAGCCTCGGCATGGCGAGTCGATCGCGTTATCGTCTTGGACGAGACGGTCGCATCGGACCATCGACCGCTGTTGGCCGAAGTAACGTTGCTGTCACCATGAGCTCGTGAGGGTTGTCGTTGGTCGTGCCGACGGTCGGTAATGACGGCTGGGACAGCCGTGAAACTTTGTTATCGCTTCGGCGGTGCTGCCTCGCGGACCGTGGCACCTTGGTCTTCGCTCATCAGTAAGATTGCAAAGCGATCGACACTATCGAGATTGCCCGTGCTAAGCGATGAATAGTCGAACCGGCCACGAACGTCGGTGTAGCCATCCTTGTAAAATCGAATCAGTCCGTCCTTGGTACGGACGTACGTCTTTACGTAGACCTTGGCAAGGGGCCGATTCTGTTTGGCATCGGTAACTTGCAGTTGGCCATAATTCTCTACCAGGTTGACTCGCATCGAATTGGCATAGTGAGCCTGGTTTTTGGCGATGCCCGAACCGCTAATCTCCACCATTACGTTTTGGTTGCGCAGCTGTTCCGGCAAGGCCCACTCATGCGTCGATTGCCCTGCCGGCAGCGCGATTGCTTGACTGCTGTTGGGTTGGATATGCGAAAACTGACCCGCCTCGCCCTGCACAAACGGATTGCGGCTGAAGAGCAGCTCCAGATCGACCAAGTAGTAGTTCACCGTAACCTGCCGGATGTTCTGGTACTGTAACCGGACCGTCTCGGTCTCCACTTGGAAATCGAAATTGGGCTGTTTCGAGGCCAATTCGGTTTGTGTTTGCGTTCGGTCGTTGGGATCCACCGTACGCGTCGCGCCACTACGAAGTTCTTCTACGATGTTGGCAACGTTGGCAAACGCATGTCGCCATCGGTCGACGGGGAAATCGGCGTATTCCGCGGCAATCGCCGCCGCCCGTTGAGGATCTACGTTAAAGCAATCGAAATAGGCAGCAAAGTAGTCGTGCTGTAAACGCGTCGCCAGGTGTTCCGGTTCCACAGTGGCAAAATGTTGAGCGGCCTCGGCAATGCGATCCTGCAGCAACAGATAGTACGTAATCGACATCTCATCGTGTCCATCCAACCGATTTCGATAGCACAAGATCTTCATCAAGCGATGGTATTGCTCATGAAATCGATCATTGACGATTTGTCGTGTGCGTCCCAATTGGTGTGCCCGCGCATTGACCAACGGCCGATAGTCCAGGTGTTGGTAGGCATGTCGCTCGACCGGATCAATTATCAACAACGGACTCTCCAAGTAGTCACCGCATTGGGCCACGAAACTTGCCTGATTTTTCAAGTACTCGCGGATCACATCCACCAGGTCGTGCTTGATGCCATAGGACCATAATGTGTGATGATACACGTGACGCTCGGTCAGTAGCTTCAATACCTGCTCGGCAAATTGCTTGTCACTCATGCGAAAAGCAATCATCTCCAAATCGGACCGATGTGGATTCTGTTCGCGAAGGAACCGCAGAACGTCGTCATTGGTGCCGTTTTGCGAAACATATGCCCATGACTGACGATCGATCTGTGTCGGCTCACTGACAACGTGCAGTGTCGACGGGGCGGCAAAAGCGAGCAATGTTTCATCTCGCGAAACGTGGACGGGGAAATGGGCGAATTCGCCCGGCATCGGGAAGTAGAATTCGTATTCCAATGTCTGCGTGTGATACGGCTGTAACTCAGTATGGACGGTGTTCGTGTACCGCGCACCGGTTACCGGCATTGCTCCGAGCGGAACCTGCAGCAACACATCGACTTTTTGCACCGTCGACGAAGTGTTGGTTACAACAACTTGGCAGCCATATACGGTGTGAACAACGAATTCGTCGGTGATAAACTTGTCGACTTGCTGGCCATCTTCGATTCGGAACCGGTCGTCGCGGCGATAGAAGTGTTGGCTCGTCAGTACCGGCGACGGTTCATCCGTGGCCTGCACCTCGCGGACCTGCTCATCGAACACGATGATCGGCGAGGCAGCGGTCAACTTCAGCTTGGGTCCGTCGAATTCCGTCTGGTGTTCGCCTCCCTTAACAGGCAAATCGAGCACTGCCAGGGCCAACATCATTTCGGTAAAGCTGTTTGAGGCATGCACCCAATTCGTGGAATAGAAGGGCTGACCTGGAACGTGCATTGCGTAGTCATGCCAGAAATCGTTGACCGTAACAAGTTCGGGCCCCTGTGCCTCAATCGGCAAGCGATAGTAATTGTTCTCCGCCCATTCCTTGGTACTGTCGAGCTGGCGATAAAATGCCTTGCCGGCCGCTTCGCGAGCGCCGAAGGCCAGTCCGTCATCAAAATAATCATCGGCGTCCGCTTCTTCCATGTCGGCAGCAACATCCGACAACGATTCGGATTCCATCATCTTCCGCGCCGCGCCCGAACGGCGCAGACGCAACGATCTGTCTTCAGCCGATTTGTCTCGCGACAACTCGTCTACGGCACCAGACTGCGGCGCGGCGGCAACGCCACCCATGCCTCCCCCGCCAGCAAAACCTCGTCCGAGTGCTCGAGTACCACGAGCGGTCTCGGCACTGAGCTCGGACATCTTCTCCATGACGGCGCCCTCAAGTCCCTTGGCGGCGTCTAACGATTTGCCTTGAACCGCGACGTCGAATAGAAAATTCCATCGCGGCACGTCGCGCGGCAGTAGTTGCCAAAGATCGACGACATGTTGTCGAGCTGCGTCGCGTTGGGCCGCCATCGCTTGCCCCAAGAGAATTCGTTCCACGACATTCAGCTGGCTGTACCTCCAAGGCTCCAAGTATGCCGATAAATCTGTTTCGATTAGCCATTGGTCCATGAAGGTCTTGTCGTATTTGTTGACCAAATAGGGCCTGACGACCTGCCTGAAGAACTCTCGATCTTTATGGTAAAGGAAGAAGTTCAGTTCGTGGCAGGCGAATTCGGAATACTTTGCCGTCTTCTCCTCCGGTTTCAGCTCGTCCCAATTCAAAACAAATGCGAATTGGTCCAGTTCCGGATCACCAGACAACGCTCGGTAGACGGCATAGACGCTGGACAACCGATCGTACGCCGCAAAACGGCTGTTGCTCACGTCCGACAATTCGAACGTTTGCGCGGATGAAATGATGCGAATCTGCTTCTTGCGCGTATAGTGCTTGTTTGCGTCCAGGCCACTGGACAAACGCAAGTCAGCAAACGCATGCTCGCGCTCCGGCAATGACACGCGTTGACTGGCAGTCGTGAGCGGATCAACGACGACAATCTGCAGTTGCTGATGACCGGTTAGTTGTTCACGTTCGATCGAAACGACACCGTCTTCATCGGGAAGCAAATTCACGATCACCGGAGGAGCGTCG
This sequence comes from Planctomycetales bacterium, assembly GCA_020426865.1. GTDB lineage: Bacteria > Planctomycetota > Planctomycetia > Pirellulales > Pirellulaceae > JAGQPD01. The sequence continues at coordinate 8,959 of JAGQPD010000475.1, read as the reverse complement.
CCCAGAAAATCGAGATTGGCCGCACCACGTACTTCGGCAATCCGCGCATCGGCCATCTCAGACCGCTGCGGCGCGGCAGGCATGGCATTTGCCTGTGGGGCGAATTCACTGCCAGCCGCCGCCAACTGCTCACCCGTCTCCGTGCTTCGGACATCCCACGGATTCAACAACAAGCTCGGGCGCTCCAGCGTGTTGCCCGGGAACTTTACCGCTTGCTGACGGTCAAGAATGTATTGGTACTCGTCGCCGATATTGCGTCCTTCCTGATACAACGACAATGGCGGGATCAGTCGTCGCAAGACGGGCTCCACGTCGCGCACCCGGGAAAAATGAGCAAACGCGTTGTACTCCGGCTGAAAACGAGCGGCGAAAACGTGGACCCGAGCAAATTTCGAAGCGTGTGCCAACTCGATCCGCACCGCCGCGTCATTCACGTCCACACGCTTGATCTGCACCGGTTCCGTGTTTCGCTGTTCCAACTGTCGAGCATCACCCAACACGTAGCTCAGCTTCTGCTCGCCACTGGCAATGCGGACGATGTAGTCCTGGTTGGTTTCCTTTAATCGCAACGAATAATCGCCCGGCGGCAAGTCTCGCAATTGAAGATAGCCACCGGCGACTTCGATGTTGGGAAAGAAGTCGGAACTAAAGGTCCCACCCCTCAGTGCCAACAGCGAAAACAAATTTCTAGCGGATTCGGTCGCGTTGCCGGTGTACGGTACCAACAGCGTTTCGCCAGCCTTCCCATGCACGGATTGGTATTGTGTATGGTCATCGGGTTCGATCTGCCAAGTGCGAGTTGTCCCTTCGGGCCCCGTGGCCTGCACGCTCGTGATCCCCGGCAGCGCGCCAAGTTCAATGCGTCCCACGTCATTTGTACGCAACGTGACACTCACCGGTTGCGTGAAATCGCGATGAGTCAACTGAACTTGCACCGCTCGCAACGGACGATCCTCTCCCGTCTTCCCCAACACATCAATCACGTAACGGCCGCCGATCGCCGCGAAATGCAAGTCCTCGACCTTTGCCGAGCGATCGATATCGTTGAGCGTAAACCGGTCTTCACTCGACAGCGTCACATCTTGGGCCTGCGATTCGACTCGCACCTTGCCCGCCAAAACAAAACGAATTTCGGCCAACCGTGCGGGAACTTGGAACTGATACTCGCTTTCGCGGTCTTCCCACACGGGAAAGTTCTCAATCTGTTGCGTCGATTCCACTCCGTCCAGATCCGTGGCAATGGTCGTTAGCGTGACGTCCGTTAGTTTCTTCAGCGAAACGGGAATGCTGTTGACTGTCAATCCGGTGCGGATCAGGGCCGTGGCCTTTTGGTGCTTAATCAGTGCCTCCCGATCGACGTAGATTCCGGCCGTCAACGCATAGTTTTCCGCTTCGTGCTGGAAGAAGTCCAGTGTCGAACGCCCGCCGTGCGAAATCACGATCGCTTGCCGAGCGGGATTCGTCGAAAATGGAACGAGCACCTCCCCCTCTTCATCCGTTTCATACTCGTGCCCGTCGATCCAGAGTGTCGCCTTCTCCAGCGGCTGACGGGCCTCATCTAATATAGTGAACACATGTCCACTAATTGTATTTCGCACGAGAAATGCCAGGGCGCCTTTGCGGATCACGACGCGACTGCTTTTGCCATTGCCGATAAAGTCGACAACATAGACCCCTGGTTCGGTTAGGTTGGGAAACTCGAAATGGCGGCGAATGCGGCGGAATGGCGATTCGGTGTACTGGTAAGTCTGTTGCTCGTTGGGAATCAGGCCATCCAGATTGACATCGGTGTTGACTTCGCGCTGTTCTTGCCGATAGTAGTTTTGCGTGTTGATCTGGAAGATCTTTACCAGCAGCGTCTTGACATTCTTTACGTCGACATCGAGGGCGACGGCATCGTTGACACCGATCGCACGGGAATTGGTGGGAGCGAAGTCGATATCGATGCGATCGCGCAGTGCCTGATATTTTTCCGGTGGCAGCATGGCGTACCAACGTTCAGCGTCGCCGATGCCGTTGACGATCTTCGTCTCGGCGAACGACTCCTTTAAGAACGTGGCATCAAGGAACGGTTCGTAAGCGGTGTACGAGTCTTCGGTCGCGAAAAAGTGTGCGAGATAGGCCCGGACGAGCGATTCGTCGTTGACGATCGGTGACAGTCCGATATGTTGGCGAAAATCGGCAGACAGATCGGCGGCATAACGACGGCTTTCTGGAGCTTCAGCGAATTTGCGCGCGATATACGGCACAAGGCGGGGCAAACGTACGTATTCCAAAAACCGCGACTTGTCGTAGATCCCTTGCGTCTGATCCCATTGCAAACGATGGTAGAGGACATTGGCTTTCAGCGAATTGTGCGCCGGTGCCAGGCGGCTGGCGAAAGCCAACAATCGTTCAAGGTACGCCTTGCGAACTTGGGGATCCCCGAGTTCATTTTCATCGTCGTTCGGACGAAGCTTCCGTGTGTAGGCCGCCACGTAGTTGTTGTCGTTCAGTAGCGATGGCTTCAGGCGAATCAGTTCGTCAAGCTGCTCAATCAGGAGCATGCTGTGGACTGGTAGCGAGCCGAACCCGCCGCTCCCCTGGAAATCCAGATCGTCGACAATCAACCGCGGCAGATTGGGGTAATCTGGTCGTTCGAGTCGCTGCAACAGGTGCCGACGCTGGTTAGGGTTCAAGTGTTCCTGAACCAGCCATTCCAGCGCGCTGGATTGAAACCCTGACAGGTCCTGAAAACGGTGGAACGCTTGCTGTGCGAGCGCCGAACGATCGATCGCCTGCGGGTCGAGCGACGTCGGCAGTTCGGGCTGAGCACCGGACACTTGACGCTGATGGTTGAATTGCAACCCAAGGTATTCTTGCAGGCGATCCAGCGATTGCCGGTGATGCTGCGGATACGTCAGCAGTGTCTGACGGTATTCGATCTCATGGACGCGGGGCGTGTAGTTGTGCTGCTTGATCCAGCGCTGTAATAGCTCGTCGACTTTTTCGTACTCGCCGCGATTCTGCCAATGTAAACAGTGATAGTAATAGTAGTCGTCGGTCCCGGGAATCAGTTTGGCCAGGGCCGCTTCGCGGTCCGATGCCAGCGCAAAATCCTCGACAAAGCCAATTTCACCAGCTCTAACACCGGCCGCCGCCATGAGTACCCCCAGCCCGATCGTGATTCCTAGTCGATAGCCCTGATGCATTGCAGTGCTCCTGTCAGACTTACGGATTATGCGTATTTTTTCAAGAACTGGCCCAGTGACGGCCATCAATTATACGTCGCCGCGGACGGCAAACTCGCTCGGTCGAAAATTACGTCCCGCAAGATTTGGACGTCGATTCGGCCGAGTTAGTTCCGTTGGAGTCAAAAACGGTGATCTACGGGGCCCCTGGTACGAAGTTGCGCAGCACAAAGTTGCGCAGCACCATGGGTGCAATTGCTCGCGCATCACCGCAACTCCTGACAAGGAGGATGAGAATGTGCGGCGCAGCGGGGAACTCGCTCGTCGCACTGAACAGGTCCCCTGCCAAATCCTGGTGGCCAAATCCTGTAAGCCAATCAGTTGAAATTATGGCTTGACAATAATCGGCTACGGATAGAGCCGGGCATCCGAGGCCGACTATTCCACTTCTAATTCGCCACATTCGGCGATCGTAATGCGAGCCTTGGTGCGACCCGACTGGGTACCCAACGATTCGATCTTTCGAACAAGGTCCATGCCTTCCAGGACGCGGCCGAAGACGACGTGTTTTCCGTCGAGCCAATCGGTCTTGATGGTCGTGATGAAGAACTGCGAGCCATTCGTATTGGGGCCGGCGTTAGCCATACTGAGGACGCCGGGGGCGTCGTGGGTGAATTTGAAGTTCTCGTCGGCGAACTTTTCGCCATAGATACTCTCGCCGCCGGTACCGTTGCCGCGAGTGAAATCGCCGCCCTGCAACATAAATTGCGGAATGACGCGATGAAAGCCGCTCCCCTTGTAGTGCAATGCTTTGCCCGACTTCCCCTGGCCTTTTTCACCGGTACAGAGAGCGCGGAAGTTCTCCACGGTTTTGGGAACGTCATCGCCAAACAGTCCGATCACGATACGTCCGGCGGGTTCACCGTTCAGTGCAATATCGAAATAGACGCGATGCGTCACACGGCCTTCAGACGCTGGCGCGGCATAAGACAGCGATGCGCCATTCAAGACAGCCCCTACCGCCACAGCTACAATGAGCCCAGCAAAACGCAACATACCATTGACTCCGTTTTGATACTCTTTGCCTTGTTAATCGAAACACTCCTCAACCTAGAACGATCCCACATTCCGTGAACCGACGCAATAGGAGGCTAGCACTTGCCGTTTTTGCCCGGAAACAACCGGGCGAAAAAAGTGTTTTTTCATTGACGGCCGAGGACGAATGGTTGATGATTCTGAAGGCTCTCTGCCGGAGCCGGCGGCCATTGGCACGCCCTGAGATTTCACGAATTTTAAGAGTAAGGGACACGGCATGCCTCATAACCTTGCAGCGTTGTTTTTGGTGGCACTGTCGTTCATGGCATGGCAGCCCGATCGGTGGTCGACGGTGTTGGGAGGAGAGCGTCCCAACATCTTGTTCATTGCCGTGGATGACTTGAACCACTGGGTGGGTCATCTGGGCCGCAATCCTCAAACAAAGACGCCGCAGATCGACCGACTGGCAGCTCAGGGCGTCTCCTTTTCACATGCCAATTGTGCGGCACCTGCCTGCAATCCTTCGCGCGCGGCGTTGATGTCTGGTTTGCGTCCCAGTTCGACGGGAGTTTACGACAACGGGCAGGAGTGGCAGGGGGTGATCCCGAAGGAAGTCACGCTGACGACTCAGTTTCTTCTCGCCGGCTACGATGTCTACGGCGCGGGAAAGATCTACCACAGCAGTGCCCATCGCGAGGACGAGTGGACGAACTATTTTGCAGTGAAAAGTCGGGCGAACGTACCGCTGGTCCGGGACCCATCCGCCAAGGGAAACGGCGTTGGCGGAATTCGCTTCGCCCCGCTGGCCAGCGCCGACGACGCGTTGCCAGATTACCAGATCGTGGACTACGGCATTTCCCAATTGCAGGCGAAACATGACAAGCCATTCTTTCTGGCCGTTGGTCTTCATAAACCGCATATGCCCTGGAACGTGCCACGAAAGTACTACGATATGTTCCCGCTCGATTCGATCGATTTGCCTCCCCATCGGGAACACGACCTGGACGACGTCCCGGCGGCGGGGATCAAGATGGCCAAACCAGACGGTGACCATGCAACAATGTTGGCGTCCGGACGCTGGGCCGAAGCCGTGCGGGCTTATCTGGCGACCATCGCCTATTGCGATCATCAAATCGGCCGACTGCTCGATGCCCTCGACGATTCCGCTTACAAGAATAACACGATCGTCGTCTTTTGGAGCGATCACGGTTGGCACCTTGGCGAGAAAGAGCATTGGCGCAAGTTTGCGTTGTGGGAGGAGGCCTGTCGCTGCGTCTATATCTGGAAGGTCCCAGGGGTCACACCCGCCGATCAAATCTGTGACCGCCCGGTCGACTTGATGTCGATCTATCCTACGTTGTGCGAACTGGCGGGGATCATGGTCCCGGCACACGTCGAAGGTGTCAGCATCACGTCACTACTTGCCGAGCCCAAGCAGCCGTGGCCGCATGCCGCACTAACGACGTTCCACCGAGACAATCATAGTGTCCGGGACGAACGGTATCGCTTCATTCGCTATGCCGACGGCGGCGAGGAATTGTATGATCATCAACAAGACCCCAACGAATGGACGAATCTTGCCTCCGATCCAGAACTAGCCGATGTCAAATCGCGATTGGCAGCTTTTTTTCCGGCCGTCAATGTCGCCGAACTGCCTCGCGGACAAGCCAACCGCGAAACTCAGCCCGAAGAATTGCAGGATTGAATTGCAGGATTGAATTGGTGGATTGAATTGGTGGTTGACTTGCAGGATTGACTGGCGATTCGCCTTCGGCCAAAGTGTTATTATTCCTCGAGAAGGTCCACGAACGTAATTCCCACAGGAAATGGTTGCCATGCAACAGTATTCACGCGAACCACGGCGGTGGATGATACGCAACATCATCGTCTTCACGATCATCTTCCTCGTCATTGTTGGCGTTGGAATCAACATCACAACGCCAGCAGCCGCAGCCGAACTTCCGCGTCCGGGGAGCGTCCTGATTGACCGGGACAAACAGGAACTCATCCTATCGGGCAAAGTGCAATTCCCCGAGGGGATGCCGTGCATCAATGAATACGGCGAGCGAGTTCAGGCGTTTGCCGGCTGTGCAACCGCCGCGGGTGGCGAAGCAAAGATGGCGCCGTATTTCGTGTTTCTCATCGACGTCGATACCGAGACGGTTGCCGACGGTTTGACGAAGCTCGGATGCCATTACGACGTGCACTACAGCATTCAGGACGGGCGGAAGCGTAGCGGCTTGAAGGAAACAACAACCCACTTGGATTATTTACAGGGCGATCCCGTAGTGTTGTCGGTGTTTTGGCAAGGCGAATCCGGGAAGTGGGTCGAACGACCGTACGAATACTTTGTAACGGAGAAGGTCAAGGGGGGCGACCGTGAAATCGAAAAACCGTGGACGCCGCACTTTGTATTCCATGGTAGTGGCGCGATCCACAAGTCGGGAACTGGTTGCATCGCGTGTCCCTGCGATTGTCCCGGGGGGATCATCGCTGACAATCGGAATCCGATCTACGATCCGAAGCCGCTCGTGCGATTTGACATGTCGAAAGCGCCACCTGTGGGAACTCAGATCTATGTCCGAATCCGCCCGATTACGACTCGAACGGAATGACAAACAATGATCTCAGGCCCAAGTGAAATTGCCGTTTCCTAGTTCATTGAGCGAGTCGAGCGTTACAGAACGTCACACGTATGCGAGCGAGTCCTTTTATCGCAGTTAGTTTGTTGCTATGCGTTTTCGCGGGACGACAGGCTCGTGCGGAGCTTCCATGGGAATCCTTTACTGGCCACGAAGAGTATGTGTACGACATCAGTTTTTCACCGGATGGCAACTCGTTGGTGACAGCGTCGGGGGACAACACCGCGATCATCTGGGAGCTGGCGACGCGCAAGCCGCGGCACGTGTTGCGACATGAGGGCGCGGTATACACAGCAGAAGTCAGTCCCGATGGAAATCTTGCCGCGACCGGCACAAGCGACGGTCACGTGTCGCTTTGGTCGCTGGATCGTGGCACGCAAATCGCCGACTCAAAATTGCACTCCGATGCAGTCTATTGTCTGGCATTTACCCCGGACGGTAAACTCTTGGCGTCCGCGGGCGGAAGTACGGATGGGGGGGACACGACCTGCCGAATCTCCCGCGTGGATACCCTGGAGACCACGGGTGAATTGAGCGGTCACAAGCGACAGGTCTATGGATTGGCATTTTCGCCGAATGGACGGCGGTTGGTCACGGGGAGCAGCGACAAGACGGCGAGGCTTTGGGACCTGTCCGATTCATCGGATGTCGTTTTGCAGGGGCACGGCAGCGACATATACCGCTGTGCATTTTCGCCGGACGGCCAGTTCATTGTCACGGCAAGCCAGGATGGAACGGTCCGGATTTGGTCGGTACCCGACGGAGAATTGGTCAGTACCCTCGCGGGTCGATCAGGAATTCCGGTCTACGCCGCCACATTCGACAACCAAGGGAAGGTGCTGGCGGCCGTGGACGCTCGTGGTCACTTGCGACAGTGGAATCGCGACAACTGGGAACTCCTCGAGGACAACGCCCTTGCCCGGGCCGCGCTCTACGCCGTGGCCTATTCCCCCGACTCGCGAACACTGATCGTCGGCGGTGAAGACGGGCGGCTCTTGACACGACGTCTGGCACCCTAATCGCAGCCAACGCCCGCTGGCGTGCTTGGCGAAATCGACGGATGTAGTATGCTATCCGTTTGCCAATTTTTTTCGTAACAATCTCTTTCGTCAGAATAGTGAACCAGGGGGATCGCATGGGGGATCGATTTGCCATCGGCGTAGACTACGGTACCAATAGTGTGCGGACGCTGATTGTCGACACCGCCGATGGTCGCGAAGTCGGCACAGGGGTCTACGACTATCCGAGCGGCGATCAGGGCATTCTGCTGGATGCCGGCGACCCTAATTTGGCAAGGCAGAACCCGGCGGACTATATCGAGGGATTCTATCAATCGCTGGCGACGGCCCTGCAACAAGCGGCTCAGGATCCCAGTTTTTCACCGGCGGGAATTGGGGGAATTGGGGTCGACACGACGGGATCGACACCGATTCCGGTCGACCGAAACGGCACGGCCTTGGCCACGCTTGATGAGTTTCGCAATGACCTCGCCGCCCACGCCTGGTTGTGGAAAGACCATACGTCGTACGCCGAGGCGGACGAAATCACGCGAAAGGCAATGGCGTTGGGTGAGCCCTATTTGGCCAAATGTGGCGGAACGTATTCGTCCGAGTGGTATTGGTCAAAGATTTTGCATTGTGTGCGGACAGCGCCTCAAGTGGCCGAGGCTGCTTATTCATGGGTCGAACTTGCCGACTTTGTGCCAGCCTATCTTACTGGCAATACAAACCCAGACACGCTACCTCGCGGCATTTGTGCTGCCGGTCACAAGGCCATGTACCATCCGCAATGGAATGGATTGCCGAGTGCCGCGTTCCTTGACAAGCTGGAACCGGGACTGTCGCGATTCCGATATCAGACGGCCGCCGTCTGTGCCAACCATGTCGCCGGTACCTTGGACGAAGCGGTCGCCAAGCGAGCGGGATTGCCGGCTGGCATCGCGGTGGCGGTCGGTGCGTTTGACGCGCATATGGGAGCAGTTGGAGCGGGTTGCCGTCCGGGCACGCTGGTCAAGATCATGGGGACCAGCACTTGTGACTGCATGGTGGCACCACTCAATCAGCAGCTGCCCGATATCCCTGGTCTCTGCGGCATCGTGCCCGAATCGATCCT
>JAGQPD010000474.1 GCA_020426865.1 Planctomycetales bacterium | reverse complement strand
GAATCGCCTCGTGATATACGTGCACATCGCGCTGAGGGAAGGGGATGTGGAACCCCCGGGCATCAAAGCCTACTTTGATGGCCTCGAGCAGATCCCATTTCACGAGATGGTAGTTGTTGGTGGCAACCCAGGGACGAACTACGAAATTCACCGCGTGGTCGCCTAATTCGTTGACGGCCACAATCGGTGGCGGCTGAGGCAAAATGCGCTGGTCGCTGTTTACCAACTCGATCAAAAACTGTTTGACTGCCAGAATGTCGTCGTTGTAGCCGCAGCCGACGATCAGGTCGATCCGGCGATGCGGCTCCGCCGAAAAATTTTGGATCGTCGTCGTCGTCACCGAACTGTTCGGGACAATAATCCGCACGTTGTCGAAACTTCGCAAAACGGTGTTGAATATATGTACCTCTTCCACCAGCCCCTTCGTCCCATGCACCTCGACCAAGTCCCCCACACGGAACGGTCGAAACACCATGATGATCACGCCGGCCGCGAAGTTCGATAGCGAGCCCTGCAATGCCATCGCCACGGCTAGTCCGGCTGCCGCCAACATGGCCGACACCGATGTCGTATTCACCCCCATCCGCTCCAATGCCGCGATCCCACCCACGATCATGATCATCGCCTGAGCAATCCGCGACAGGAACTTAGCCAACGTCTCGTCAATTCTTGCCCGCCGCAAGCCAGCCAACACAATCTTCGACGAAGACGATGCGATCCACTGGGATGCAAATAGGATGATCGCCGCCAACAGCAGGCTCGATAAGAAATCCGGCGCTTTCGCCAAGATGAATTCATCAACCAGTCCGCGCAACCGCACTAATAGCGCCTGAAGATCAATCGCCATGAACATCCCTGTCATACATTCATTTCCTATTGCGATTGTCACTCTTTATCTTGTTTCGGAACGCCGCTCGTGCGCGATTTCCGACGACTCAATTCATACAGCCAGTCTGCGACCGACTACATGCCCACAAACCGGCTATTGGTTTGCCCGCTATCAGTCCGACTGCGTCGGGCGACATCGTATGATTTTCACGGACGTCTGCCAAGCCGAATTGACAAGCACCCACCACTGCTAGCTGCTGTCGCTGCATGCTTGAATCTGCTCTCGCATGTCCTTGGAGTCTGGTGTAGGATTCCGTCGATAGATACGTAAGCCAAACGAGCGTTGCCATGCTCGGGTTTGTCCGCCGCACTGGCCGCTAACTCAACTTGCAAAGGAATGCAGAAGTGAAGGCTCTAGTTCTCCGTCGCACTCGTAACCGAGTGCAGAGGTGGTTGTTCGATTCTTTCCTGGCAATCATGATTACTGCCACCGTCGTGTCGACCGGCGGTTGCCAAACCGCCAACCATACCAAGCAAGGCGCGTTGTTTGGCGGCTTAGGTGGCGCTGGTCTAGGTGCGATCATCGGTAGCGGCTCGGGAGATGCCGGCAAAGGGGCCGCGATCGGTGCAGGCCTCGGCGCGCTGACCGGTGCCGTGCTCGGGAACAACGTCGATCAAGCGGAGGCCGCCAACAATGCCGCCTTTGCTGCCGCTCAATCGGAATCAGTTGCCATCCATGAAATCCTTCGGATGACCCAGGCCGGTGTTCGAGAAGACGTGATTATCACACACATTCAAACTCGTGGCGTCTTCTCGCCACCAACATCCGATGAGATAATTTTCCTGCAGCAGAATGGTGTTAGCCCTAACGTGATCAAGGCCTACCAATCAGCTCGTCGCAATGTCCCATCGGCCGCACCAGTGTATGTTGAGCCCTACGTGGAGCCGCGAGTCAGTATTTCTGCCGGCTACTATGGCCCCGTCATGCCGCCGCCACGCCCAGTGATCGTTGTTCCTGCTGGGCCCCGCTTCTACTATTATCACGGACCAGCTCACGGGCATCATGGACACCGCGGACCACGGTGGTAAGAGTGGTTCGATTCCCTCATCCGTGTGGCCTTCGTGCGCCAACGATCTCAATTAGCTTGACTCGCTGATGGTGAGCCTCAGCCAGCGACGTCGGACGACTCGACTCGATTCAGAAAGGTCGAGCTACGACCGACGCTGCTGTTCGCTGTGATTTTCCAACCACTGCGTTGCTCATCCCGTAAAGCCAAATAACGCCTGCAACGACTGTAGGTTCGATGTCGGCATGGGGTTGTGCCCGGGGTTTGGCATTGGACTTGGCATTGGACTTGGATTGGGCATTGGCATCGGGTGTGGGTTTGGCGTCGGATGTGG
>JAGQPD010000473.1:2179-4738 GCA_020426865.1 Planctomycetales bacterium | reverse complement strand
TTTAGGTTTTCAATTTGGGGGAGAGTATTTGTCGCAACCGCGCTGCTGGCAAGTCCCCAACCGAGCCGCGGGCAACTGCCGGAACCTCCGGCGCAAGTGGCCCAGCGGCTGATGGCCAATACGGTAACTGTCCGAGTAGCAACGCGGGACGAAGAAGGACAGGAGCAGGTATCGGTACATTCTGGTGCCATAGTGTCGGACCAATCCGAGCTGTCGATGGACCTCAATTCCAAGGCGGAACGCACGTCAACATCGATGGTCGTCACGCAGCATCAGGGCCCCCTTACCGCGACGGTCCGTGTTACGTTGCCGGGTGGGGCTCAGGCACGTGGCCAATGGCAGGTTGTCGATTCGTACTCCCAACTGGCCCTTTTGGAACTCGACACCGCACTGAATGACGATCCAGGTCTAACGATAGTCGACGAGACTCCGCAGGTCGGCAAGTGGGTGCTGACCGCGTCCGGATGGGGCACGAGGCCCCCGATCGTATCGTTGGGGATCCTCAGTGCGACCGATGCGGAGATGCCCCGCCAGGCAAGCCCTCCATTGTTGCAGTCGGACGTACGAACAACGGAGACGTCGGCGGGGGCTCCGTTGGTCGACCAGTCGGGGCATCTGATCGGAATCGTTGTCGGTTCGGGCGGATCGCCAGAGCCCAACGGTTGGACGTTTGCTGTTCCGGTGCAACACGTACGCCGGTTGATACGTGCCAGGCGCCATGGTCAAGCGGTCTTACTGCAGCGGCAGCGTCCCCACGCGGGATTGATCCTCTCGGCGGGCGATCAACGCGACACGGTCGTCGTACAACGAGTTCTCGAAGGTGGTCCGGCGGCACGAGCAGGGATCCATTCAGGAGACACAATTCTGGCATCAGACGGTATCGAGATCCGTTCGGTCTATCAAGCGTTGCAACCGGTTTTACGGAAACAGCCAGGGGACGTACTGACGTTGCGAGTCGCGTCGTCGACGGATCCTCGATCCATCCGCGATGTCGCGATTGTATTGGATGGTCGAATGGCGAATATCGAACCGGAATTGGTCACGCGAGGACTGGTGCGACAAACGGTCGACGTCAGTCGCGTTGACGCCAACACGCTGCGTTTGCGGTCTCGACAGCAGGAAGTTCGAAATCTGTCGATGCCGACCTCGTCAGGTGACAGCGTGTTACCACGGAGCGAGTCGGAGTTATTGCGGGAGGCGGTGCAGTTGATTGAGCGTCTGCAATACGAGCTCGACCAACGAGAACGCCATCAGCAAGAAATTGAGGAACGAATTCGCAACTTGGAGGCAGAGCTGTCGCGGCCGCGTTGATTGGGGAGTGCCGTTCAGCGAGCTGCGTTATCCTTCCAGGACGCTCACGAGCGAATCGCACAAGTAACCCATCGTTTCGTCGGTCATACCCGCAACGTTGATCCGACCGTCGCGGACGACGTAGATGGCAAAGCGATCTCTCAACTGGTCGACTTGCTGCGGCGTCAGACCGGAAAAGGAAAACATCCCCCTCTGCTGGCCGATAAAAGAAAAGTCACGTGGCGCGTTGGCCTTTGCCATGCCGGCGACAAAACTCGACCGCATGCCGTTGATGCGATCGCGCATTTCGGCCAGTTCGGCATGCCAGTCTTTGGTAAAACCCGGGTCGGACAGAACGGTAGCGACGATGGCGGCACCGTGTGATGGCGGATTGGAATAGTTGCTGCGAATACACTTCTTGATGCGACTGAGCACCGACTTGGTCGTGGTCGCATCGCCGGTCAGCGCAGTAAGTGCACCGACGCGTTCGCGGTACAATCCGAAGTTCTTGGAAAACGAACTACAAACCAGCAATTCGTCACAGGCTGACGAGATCGCTCGCAGGCCCAACGCGTCTTCTTCCAGTCCGACCCCGAATCCCTGGTAAGCAAAATCGAGGATTGGGAGCCATTGTTTTTCGCGCGCGGCGGCGGCGATCTCGGACCATTGTTCCGCCGTGGGATCGATCCCCGTGGGGTTGTGGCAACAGACGTGCAATAGTACGGCATCACCGGCGGGAACGTTGTGCAGACTGCCAATCATGGCGCCGAAATCAAGTCCATTGGACTCGGCTCGAAAATAGGGATAATACTGAACCTTCAGACCGGCGGCATGAAAGATACTGGCATGGTTCGCCCAGGTGGGCGTGCTGCACCAGACGGTGGCGCTTGGAAACGCGCTTTGGACAAAATCCGCAGCCACCCGCAACGCCGCTGTCCCGCCAGGCGTCTGCACCGAGGCGACACGGTTGGAGGTTGCCAGCGAATCGCTGCCCCACAACAGGGATGGTACCTGGCGATCGTAATCTTGGCGGCCGTCGATGGGCAGATAGGCTTTGGTATTTTCCTCGGTGAGCAGGCGTTGTTCGGCCGCCTTCACGCAGCGCAGGACGGGCGTCTTTCCGTGGGCGTCCTTATATTGGCCAACGCTGAGATTGATTTTGTCGGGATTGGTATCGGCCAAAAAGGCTTCGGTAATACCGAGAATCGCATCGGGGGGAGCAGCTTCAACCTTTTGGAACATCACATCATCACCTACTTCATCGCGCAC
>JAGQPD010000473.1:0-2126 GCA_020426865.1 Planctomycetales bacterium | reverse complement strand
TGGACGAAACGGCTTGCAGCGCCGCTGCGCACGGAACTTGCCACGCGACGGCTTGACGCACCACCGGCGAACATGCGAAGATTGGCACGGTGCAACGTCGCCGAATCCCACCAATGTACTAAGGTTTTTCCGTTTGAGATAGACCTATCGGAACGGCAATTCGGGGCCGCAGTCGTCGCGACATCCGGCCAAGTCGCACTCTTTCATGGAGTTTCCCATCCTGTCGCTCCAGGATTAGATAAGGTTCGTGTTTCATGCCGCAAGACCCGATTGGTGTTTGGTTGATAGGAGCCCATGGAGGGGTCGGGACAACGAGTGTCGTGGGGTTAGCGGCATTACAGCGAGGGTTGGTTGACAGCACCGCCTTGGTAAGTGCCTTGCCGCAGTTCAGCCGATTGGCCTTGCCCAACTGGCAGCAATTCGTCGTCGGGGGGCATGACATTCGTGCAACGAGCTTTGCCGAATCGGCCGAGAATCTGCTACAGGTCAGCCACGTATTGGATGCCGGTCACCTTCAAAAGTGCTCACGAGAATTGGCGAAGTGGGACAAGAACATCCAGCGGGGGACGCTGCAGAACGTCGGCAAGACGATCGAATCGCTCGCCGACCCGGCCTTGCTGGAGACCCGTGAATCGCCCCGCGACACGATTACGCGCATCCAATCGGACTTACAGAGCTTCGTCAGTTTGCATCGCTTACGGCAACTGGTCGTGATCAATGTGGCTTCCACGGAACCGCCGTTTGACGTGGCAACGCTTCCCACCAGTTGGTCGGAATTAAACAAGCAGCTGGGGCAACCCCGCAAGTGCAAGCTGCCAGCCAGTTCGCTCTACGCGATCGCCGCGTTGGAATTGGGATTTCCCTACATTAATTTCACACCAAGTTTGGGCTCTGCTCCGGCCGCGATCTGCGAGCTGGCACGACAACGCGGAACCTGCCATATGGGGCATGACGGCAAAACCGGCGAGACACTGTTAAAAAGTGTCCTGGCGCCGATGTTCGCCGCGCGTCATTTGGAAGTGATGAGCTGGGTGGGGCACAACATCTTCGGAAACCTCGACGGCAAGGTATTGGATGATCCGCTCAACAAGAAGACCAAGGTCACGAGCAAAGACAGCCTCTTAGGGCAGATCTTGGGCTATCATCCGCAAACGTTGGTATCGATCGAGTACATCCAAAGCCTGGGGGACTGGAAGACCGCCTGGGATCATATTCATTTCCGCGGATTTCTTGGTACACCCATGACGATGCAGTTCACCTGGCAAGGATGTGACTCACTTCTGGCAGCACCGCTAGTACTGGATCTCCTGCGGTTTACCTGCCTGGCACAACAACAAGGCGAACAAGGACTGCTGACGTTTCTGGCGAGCTTCTTCAAGTCGCCGCTGGGGGTGAAGGAAAACAATTTCGCCAAGCAATTCGCCATGCTCGAAGCATGGGCGGAGAAAACATAGCCGAACATCATTGCCACACTCACGCCCATACCACACAACCCTAGCCACACAACCCTAGCCACACAACCCTAGCCATTGAACTCGGCAAGCATGCGTTGCCCTTTGTAGACACAGTAGCCCTCTGCCGGGCCGATGTCCCTAGGGGAACCGCTTTGGGGAAACCACATGGTGTCGCGATCGTCAACGACAACCACGCCATCTTGGCCGTCGCGGTTGGCGCGACCGACAAACACCAAGGTGCCGAAGAACAACCCGACACTTTGCGACTGCCAATGTTCGTATCCGTCCTCTGACAGCTGTGCCAGCACCCGATCGGCATGCCGCAATTGATCGCGGTCCATATCGGTCCAACGGAGCTCCCGAATCTCGTCGTGTTCGGCTTGCCACCCAGCGAAGGCCGCGTAGATGTCATCGATGTTGAGTTGGCACATGTCGGCCTTGAATGCATGGGCAAGTGGTCCAGCGATGCCAATGTTTTCGTACTCCGCCTCCTTGCCGTCGGGCAGCTGATAAAGATATCGAAAGCGGAACAGATAACAATTCCTGGGTTCTTCGTACCCTGGCCAATAGAGCGTGCGGCTGTCAAGCAATTCGCAACGATTGGGGGGAATGCCGAACTGCGACGGATCGGCAAGGTACGTCACCAGTTCCGCCTCGGCGATCGACACGGCA
>JAGQPD010000472.1 GCA_020426865.1 Planctomycetales bacterium | reverse complement strand
CCTCGATCGACATATTGCAGACCGTCATTCGCTCTTCCATGCTCAAATTGCGAATGGCATCACCGGTGTATTCCAGGACATAGCCGGTACCACCGGAGGCGGAGATCTTGCCGATGAGATACAAGATCAAGTCCTTCGCCGTGACGCCCGGACCCAACTCCCCATCGACACGCAATTCAAATGTCTTCGGCGGAAACTGCAATAGCGTCTGCGTCGCTAAGACGTGTTCCACCTCACTGGTGCCAATGCCAAACGCCAACGCGCCAAAGGCGCCATGTGTGGCAGTGTGGCTGTCGCCGCAGACAATCGTCATGCCCGGCTGAGTCAGCCCCAGCTCCGGTCCGATGATGTGCACAATGCCTTGTTTGGAATCGTTCAAATCATACAGCCGAATCCCGAATTCTCGGCAATTCTCGCGAAGCTTGTCGACTTGCTGGCGGGAAATCGGGTCGGCAATTGGCAGCGACCGGTCGCTCGTCGGAATATTGTGGTCGGGGGTGGCGACCGTGCGGTCCGGTCGGCGCACCGTCCGCCCCGCCTGCCGCAACCCCTCAAATGCCTGCGGGCTGGTCACTTCATGTACCAGGTGCAAGTCGATATATAGTACCGTCGGCTGCCCCGGTTGGGCGTGGACAATGTGATGATCCCAAATCTTCTGGAACGTCGTGCGAGCTGCTTGTTGCGTCATGGCGTCTTCTGTAAGGTTGCTGGGCGAAAGAATATTTTCCCATCTATCATAGACGAATCGGCCGGTGCCCGCAGGGGCTGAGCGTTCAATCTTTTGGGCTGCTGGGCAATGCTCCTGGTCGGCTACGCGGCGGCGGGGTGCTTGGCCTTTTCCCACCATTGTGCCGCTCGCTGACGATTCCAGGCATGGGCGTCCTGGCAGCGATTCAGGGCCTCGATGACCTGACGGACGTTCGCAAACCGCTCGCTCGGCGACTTGGCCAAGCACCGGCCAATCACCTTGGACAAGTCCTCCGGCAGCGAGGCGTCGATTTCACGAATCGTGGGAGCCGTCTTGTGGATCACGTCCGCCAATACTTGCAGCGCGTGCTGCCCGGCAAACGGCGGCCGACCTGTTAGCAGAAAAAACGCCGTGGCCCCCAGAGAATAGATGTCTCCCCGGGCATCGGTCGCCTGGTCGTCAATCGCCGCCTCCGGCGCCATGTACAGCGGCGACCCTGTCACCGTGCCCAGCTGAGTGACCTCCGTATGGTTCTGATTGGTATCCGACAACAGCGGTCTGGCCAAGCCGAAATCGAGCAGCTTCGTCACGTCGTAAACGCCGCCACGCTGCGCGGCAAAAATGTTGGCCGGCTTGATGTCGCGATGTATCAAGCCAGTGTCGTGTGCCTCTGCCAAGGCTTCACAAACGTCACGCAAAAAATAAATCGCTCGAGCCGGTGGCAGTGGCCCGTATTGATCAATCAGCTCCTGCAGGCTCAATCCTGGGAGGTATTCCATGACGTAGTAAAACGTTCCGTCGTCGGCGTGACCATAGTCATAGATCTCCACGGTGTGCCAATGAGATAGTTTGGCCGTCGCCCGAACCTCGCGCTCGAACCGCGCCAACACACGCGGGTCGCCCGCCTTCTCCGGACGAATGATCTTGACCGCACACGGCCGCTTCATCATCTCGTGCTCAGCCAAATACACTTCCCCCATTCCCCCACTGCCCAATTGGCGTCGCAGCGTATATTGACCCAACTGCCGCGCACGAAACGCTTCCGTACGCAGGCTTCCAATCCGGTATAAGCCAACAATGCTCGTTGATGCTGCGACCGCCATGATCAGTGGCAATGTTCCCGGTACATTGCTGCCACTTGTCAAGACTTCTCGACATGCCGCGTCCGTTCGTGTCTGTACGAACATCAGAATGACCGGAGCTATGGCGAAGACGACAATCACCAGTCCACCACGCGTAACCGTGTTGGGTATGAACATCGCATAGGTGAATATCAATAGCAACCAACCGGGTGCGGGATTGGCGATGTATCCGCGAGCTGCACACAGCGGCGTGTCATAATACTGGAGCATCAAGAATACGATCGCGGGTAGGCCGAAGACCAACGATTCGTGGACACGCAACCATACGGGGCTTACACGACAACGTGCACATAAGAGAAAACTTGACGCGGCCAGCATCAACGTCGTCAGGACGTGTGGACCAAACAGCTTCCGTAAGACAATGTGCTCCGATCCGGCATAAAAAATTGCGTTGCGAACCAGGAACAGCACAAACGCTGATAGCAGCAACAACGCCGCAATTCGCAGACGGCTTTGTAGCAAGGTATGGAGCTCGCCCGTTATCTCCAGACCGCTCCCCTCCACCAGACTGATGCGGCGATTCGTGGACGGGCTATCCCCCACGGAACTCGCCCCCACCGGGTTGCCCCTGGGTTCGAGCGGCGAGAATTCCGTCGTGATGTCCACCGAACCGACCGAGGAGTCGGCACTCGACCGCGAAACCATCGTATCACCCCATGCACTGTATGCCGTTCGGGCCAGCAGGGCGTGCTGACCAAACTCCCAGGTATTGTACCCGGTTGCGACGTATGGTGCGATCGGTTGTATCGGCCGGTCGGTCTATCAGGCGGAACCGATGGATCCGCTAGGCGGCACGTTTGCGAGATGGTGTGGCTTGAGTTGCCAGCGTTTCCACCTCGGCTGCCGTCACGCGACGCCACGACGCGTGGCCATGGTCCCGCGGTGGCTGTTCCCATAACACGATGGCACTGTCCGACAAAATCCGCGGAACGAAAAACCAGGCCAACTCCATCTGGGCCGCCGACTGTTCCTGAGAAATTAACAGCAAATCAGCCTTTCCCAAGGCGTTCGCTGTCCGCTGCAAGGCACTGTATGCATCGCCTGGTACCAATTGGATCTTCGCGCCGCTGGACGAAAGTCTCTGGTGCGTCTGCTTCAGTGTAATCGCCGGACTCGATTGCGGACGAGCGTCAAAAAGATCGATGCCCGTGTATCGAATCGCCGGCGATGGTCCGGCAAAACGCTGTGCCAGCTGGATCAAGTCGACCGTCCTGTTGACGTCCACCAATCCCAATTCCACGATATTTTGTGGTTGGCAACGACGCATCAGCCGAAAAACCTGGCGAACATGGGCCGGTTTGCAGAAAAATGTGAGATACATCGTACGCAAAAATGAAGCGGCAGCCACTCGAGCAATCCTTTGCAATTAGCGTGACATCTTCGACCAATCCCGTTACCTCTATCGTTCATCGGTAACCACCCCGATAACGTTTGGCCCACTTCGCCGCTAGCGTCAACATCGTCACAATCGGACTGGCCAACTCCACTTCCACCCTCCTCTCGGCGCGTCTTGTTGCGTTTTCGCCCCGGACGTACGTTGCCGCCGCGAAACATCGAGACCGTTATCGCGGATCTCGCCCCCGTCACTCAATAAAAAACGCCCGACACTCCTGGCAACGCGTGCAAGCCGGCCCCCATAACCTATGCTTTTATGCCGCTTCGAAGGCACGAAGCGGGGCTGCTTCTCCTCAAAAAACATATCCCATTCGGGAATACGACGTACCTCCCTCGTCGGTCGACACCGTTCGGCCGTGGGCGTCTGAGCTTTTGCAGAGTCAAGACAGACACGAGGTAACCCATGCGTCGCACCAACGAAGTTGGTCAACGGAGCCGCCACCCGTCGATGGAACTGTTCGAGGATCGGCGAGTATTCACCGCCGACCTGCTGGGCGCGCTCGATAGCAACCAACTTGGGCTGTCGTCCGACGAACAGGACATCGCACAGCTGCAGGCCATCCTCAGCCAGTTTCAACAGACGACTAACCATACAAATGTACACTCATCGTTTGGGTTGACGGGGGCCGGGCAGACCGTGGTGGTCATTGATTCGGGGATCGCCTACGACCACCCGGCACTCGGCGGGGGACTGGGAGCTGAATACCGGGTTGTGGCGGGGTGGGATTTTGCCGAAAACGACGCGAACCCCTTTGATGACGCACCCGCCGGGTTTCACGGTACGCATGTCGCAGGGATCATCGGTAGCAGTGACGGTCGTTACACGGGGTTGGCGCCGGACGTGGACCTTGTGGCGCTGCGGGTCTTCAACGACCAAGGGCAGGGAGATTTTTCGCGAATTGAACAGGCGTTGCGCTGGGTCCACAACCATCGTGACGCGTTCGAATTCCCTGTGACGACGGTGAACATGTCGATCGGTTCCAATTGGTACAGTCACAATGTTCCGGCTTGGTCAACGATCGAAGACGAGTTGCGATTACTCAAAGAGGATGGGATCTTTGTTGCGGTCGCGGCGGGCAATTCGTTCGACGCCGAGAAGGGAGTGGGATTGAGTTATCCTGCCGCCAGCCCGCACGTCGTACCGGTGGCCAGTGCCGATGCGACCGGTGCGATGAGTATCTTCAGTCAACGCAGCGACCGGGTGTTGGTCGCTCCCGGCGAGAACATCGTCAGTACGGGTGTGGACTACCTGTTTGATTTCAATGGACGAACAGACGATTTTGTGTCATCCAGTGGTACGAGCATGGCCTCGCCGTTCGTTGCTGGCGCGAGCGTCCTGCTACGTCAGGCGATGGAGTTGATGGGATGGCAGGACATTACGCAAGACACCCTCTACGAATATTTTGTTGATACCGCATCACCGATTCATGACAGCATCACGAATGCCGAGTATTGGGGGATCGACCTGACAAACGCCTTCGACACGTTATTGGCTGACGATTTCGGTGGCGACTCCCTAGACGGACACGCACTGGGTACTATCGAAGGCGAGATGACCCAACGAGGTACGATCACCCGGGTGGACGACCACGACGTGTTTACTTTTGTCGCCCCATCCACGGGGACGGTCGAAGTTTCCGTTGCTGCCGTTACAGGAAGCACGGGGTTTCTCCTTTCTGACGGTGGCGGCGCGATGGCGGAGTCGTTGAGTTACGCCGTGCAGTCGGGCCACACGTATAGCGTGGACGTTTGTGGTACCGGTTCCATTGGCACCTATGACGTGACGTTGAGTTGGACACCAAGTGACCGCACGAGTGTGCCAGCCATCGATCTGGGGCGTGTCGACTTGTTGCAATGGCAATGGAATGGTGGGGATGCCGAGCAGACGTTCGTCTTTGAAGCTGCCCACGACGGTTGGGCCACCTGGCAGGGGATCGTGGCGGATGCCGGCCAGCGTGTGGATTGGGAGTGCTACGACGAATGGGGAACGCTGTTGGCCGCGGGGCGATCGAATTCATTGGGACGCTTTGATGCCACCTACGACGTCGTCGCGGGGCAGCAATACACAATGCGGTTGACCGGCGATGTCGGGCCGGTCGACATGCAGCTATGCAACCTGCTGTCGGTGGTCGGTGAGGATGTCCTGATTTGGGGCACGAGTAACGACGATACGTTGTACTTCCAGCCAGCGCCGAGCGGCACGTCGGTGGGGACCCATCGCATCGTCGTCGATGGAATGGCCTACCGTTTTTCGGCAGATCAACCATGGCAGTTCCGTTTTCAAGCCGGGATTGGGCACGACGAAGTCATTCTGCTTGGGTCGGCACGTCAGGAGCAAGCGACGATATTCGGCGGCGGTGCAACCTTGGTTGGCGAGAGTGTGACGGGAGCTCAATTCTCGGTGTCGGTCGGACAAATCGAGCGCGTGGCAATTCGCAGTGGCGGCGGGGACGATCGACTTTCGATGATCGGCAGCGACGGCAACGAAGCGGTGGCTCTGCGGCAGGGACGCGCCTTTGCCACCTTTGCGGGGTTTACCGCGACTGCTCGCGGCTTCACCCGCGTCGAAGTTGACCTGGGCGCTGGGGAAGGTGACTCGGTCGTCATGCACGGTACGTCCGGCAGCGACATTCTCGAGTCGCGTGGCGATGCATACCGTTTGTCAGGCGCAGGCATCGAATTTGTGTCGCAAAATGCCGACAAAGTCACTGTGTTCGGGCGCGGCGGGTATGACTCGACGTACATCATGGACTCCCTTGGTGACGATCGCTTTACTGGGCGTCCCCATGCGGCGGTTTTTGACTCCGCGGATACACTACTGGTAATTCGGCAGTTCGAGTTTGTCGATATCGAATCAACGCAAGGCGGATTCGATCGTGCCCAACTGTTCGACTCCGCCGGTGATGAGTGGCTCTATCAAGGTCCGCAATGGACGCAATTCGATGGTGCGGGATTCAGTTATCGGTTGTCGGGATTCGATGACGTCCGACAGATGGCCTCCCGTGGCGGAAACGACAACGTTGTGGTCATTCCCGCCGCCTCGGCGACGTCAGTTCTGTCGACCACTCCAACCACAGTCCGTTCCTTGCTGAACAGCGTTCCCGCAGCGGAAGGAAGTAGTTTGTCGATGACGGACGGCGAAGACCGTCCAGCTTCCGCTGGGTCCGGGGAGTACACCTCTCGCGACACGTTATTCGATACCGACCTGACGGTTGCCGTTCTGGCTCAGTCGCATGCGTGGATTACCCAAACGCACGCACGTGACGTCTCCTCGCCGCTGGCCGACGAAAGTGGCGAGGAATGGTCGATCGTCGAATCGTTGTTTGGCGGAAATGCTTGATCAATCCACGACACGTTCGACGATTCCACCAAAGTGTGCCGTCGACGACTCGTCATGTTGGAGGACGATCGCTCCCTGTTCGTTGATTCCAAGGCAGCGGCCCGTCTGCACCTGGTCCCCAATTCGTAGTGACACCAGGCGACCAGTCAGCATGCATCGCTGACGAAAGTCTGAGAGCACGCCTGGGGCGTCGTAGGCCAGTCGGCACCATTGTTGGTGCAAGTGGTCAAGGAGCGTTGCCAGGGCGGAAATCAGTGGTACTGGAGTTAGCGATTCGTCGCAAAGAGCAGTGGCAATGTCAGCAATTTCCAGCGGAAGTGTCTTTTCGCAGAGCGCCTTTTGGATCGAGTTGTTGACGTTTAACCCAACTCCAATGACGATCCAATGGGGACGGTTTTGTGGTACCTCGGACAAGATCCCGGCGATCTTGCGGCCGCCGACATGGACGTCATTGGGCCACTTCAGTTGTGGTTTGATTGAGGGATCGAAACGCGTGAGCGTCGTGGCCACGGCCAGCCCCGTACCAAGCGAAATCAGCGGTTGGTGGGACCGATCGAGCTGATAGGCACTCGCGTCGATCATCAGCGAAAAAGTCAGGCTGCCGGCCGCTGACCACCAACGATTCTGTCCTCGACCCCGCCCTGCCGTTTGCCGGTCCGTGTAGACGATCAGCGGTAGGTCCGGCAGATTGGAGTCGTCTCGTGCGATTCGGAGGGCGTGATCGTTCGTGGATATCGCTTCGTCACAATGGATGATCGTCTTGACGAACGTGGTGGTCCGTAATTGTCGTAACGCGTCGGTTGTGATCGTGTATAGGTCAGCAG
>JAGQPD010000471.1 GCA_020426865.1 Planctomycetales bacterium | reverse complement strand
ATGCCGACTTGCTGCAAAAAACAACCTATCCCGATGCCGTGGCGGCTTGTTGCGGACCACCGAACACACGCACCGAGTTTACATTGCGGATGGCCGGCGTTGCCGCTCCGCGGATTATTATGGACGTTCGTCCGGAGATTGGCGACATCTGTCAATCGCACGTAGTGACAGCCGGCGAGCAAGACGCGTTCTTCGAAGTGTGCGAAAAATTGCAGCAACACAAGATTCGCGCAATTCCGATCATTTCCGATGATGGACGCCTCACGGGAATCCTGTCGCTGCTCGATCTTCTGGAGCTTGTCTTTCATGCCGACGATGACGACCCCATTCTATCACGTCAGGTTCACAGTAGTCTGGCAAAAATCTGCCAGGCAGTGGGGGGACATTACCAAACCAATTTTGATTCATCTCGTCACGAAAATGTGTTGGTGATGGTTGGGGCCATGAGCGCCGAGGGATTTACACGGCGATTGGACCTGTACGATCCTGCGAACCTGCTGGTGGTCAGCGGCGACCGCCCCACGATTCACTTGCCGGCGTTGGAACGGGGCGTACGCGGCCTGGTAGTCACGGGCGGTTATCAGCTATCACCGGGGTTATTGCAGTTGGCACAATTGAACAATGTCACCGTGATCTGCAGTCCTCACGATACGGCTACGACAGTGATGCGGATCAAATCCGCGCGTACCATCACATCCGCCATCACTCGAGACTTCACTCCACTATCCGACAAACAGTTGATCGACGAAGCTCGTCGCGCGGTCGGGAGATCGGAACAGCCAATCTTTCCGGTACTCGATGACGATGATGGGCTGGTGGGCGTCCTATCAAAATCGGATCTGATCTATCCACCAAAAACACGGCTGATCCTCGTCGACCACAACGAGTTGGCTCAGGCCGTCGCCGGTGCGGAAGAGTCGGAGATCCTGGAAGTGCTCGACCACCATCGGTTGGGCGGATCGATTCGATCGGCGCAGCCGATTCGGTTCATCAATGAACCCGTTGGTTCCACGAGCACGCTGGTAGCCCGGCAATTTCGCGCGGCGGGTGTAACGCCGAGTCCCGGCATCGCCTTGTGTCTGTGTGCCGGGATCATATCGGATACACTTTACCTGCGATCGCCGACAACGACCGACGTCGACCGTGAGCTCCTAAATTGGTTGCGTGAACAGTGCCAACGCGATCTGGACGATTTTGCCAGACAATTCTTTGAAATTGGCTCGGCGCTTCGTTCTTGTTCGCCGCATCAGGTGCTGCATGAAGACTGTAAGGAGTTCACCGAGCAGGGGCATCGTTTTACGATTTCCCAGATTGAAGAATTGGGTTTCGAGTTGTTTTGGAAGCGAAAGGGGGAGTTGCAGGAAGCGTTGGACGCGATGACGGACAGCCGCGGTTTGGACTTCGCCGCTTTGCTCATCACAGACATTGCCACCAATGGAAGCTTGCTGTTGATGTCTCGCGAGCCGGAAGGATGGGAGGAGATCAATTATCCGCGAGTCGACCGCCACCTGTATGAATTGAATGGAATTGTCAGTCGCAAGAAGCAGTTGCTGCCGTTGATATCGCGGATCCTCGGCATCGCGAACACGACATGATATCATCGTCTGGTCGGTTATTGACACCTTACACAAATGAGACACCACCGTGT
>JAGQPD010000470.1 GCA_020426865.1 Planctomycetales bacterium | reverse complement strand
GCCACGTTGAGGATCGTCCAATCTTGCAGGTTGGTGATACCGTCCATATTCAGGTCGCCGAGCGATCGAGTGGAGAGGTCGCCGGCGCGCACACCGTTGACGAGATTCTCGTGCCGCCAACCGGCAACAAAGGCAGAAACGTCGTCGCTTGTGACGGCGCCTGTTCCATCGCCATTGACACTGCCATCCATGTTCACGTCTGCGATGGAGGTTCCCGCCAGCGCAATGGAGGCGATGTATTGATTGTCGGTTGCCAAGTTGAACACTCCGTAATTTGTACCTCCAACGCTGGAATTGTCTCCAATGACAGACAGCGTCAGATCATCGATGATGCCGCTGAAGAATTCGTCTGTGCCCCCCGTAAAGGTTCGGGTCTCGTCGCGAGAAGTGTTGCTTCCGACGACGAGTTCTTCATGAGCGCCACCGTAGTCACCGGGGCGAGCCGCAACGGCAATTCCATCGACGTACAGGATTGATCCGCCCTCGGCGCCGCGTGGGCGTACGAGCATCACATGGGACCATGCATCGAAGGCCACGTCGATGTCTGAATTCTGGTCGATGCCGGCATACCGCATGGACCATTTGCCATCGACAATCCGCACACCGTGTTGATTGGAGTCCATCACGATTGATTGCGTGCGGTTTTGGCTTGAACCGGCGGGTTTCACCCAGAATGCAAGCGACCGGTCGGTAATGTTGTTGTAGTTCAGAGGTCCGGCGATATTGACGCCATCGGGTGAGTCATCGTAGCCGATGGATGCAATCGAGGTCGACGGCAGATTCAAGTTCGGTGCCAGCAGGTAGTCGTTGATGCCGTCTAAAGTAATTCCCACGGAATTGGCGCTGGCCAACGGACGATCACTCGTCGCTACGTAGGTTGGCTCGTTTAACACCTGAAGATCGTGTAATTCGTTGTTGCCAAGCTGTCCTGCTCCGTCGAACGTGAAGAGCAGCCCGCCGAATGGCTTTCCAGCAGGTTGACCTGGGATTCCTGCTTCGTCCGGGTTGTCACCTAATTGATAGTCGCGGTCCAAAGTCGTTGAATGCGCATTAGTGCCGAGTATCAGAAGTAATACGCCGGTCATGGTTACGGAGTTGGCAAATATCGTGGGCTTTTGTGGGACGCGTCTACGTATACCTCGAACCACGAGGTATACCGTGGCCAGAAGCCCGAGCCACGCAGCATTGGGTTCCGGGACAGTCTCCGCGGTGACGTTAGCCAGCGAGTTCCCAAAGTTGTCCTTCCAAACCGTATAGTCCGCGGCGTCGATCACGCCATTGTTGTTGCCGTCCGCACTAGACCCGACGGCTACGTTCTGACCGAAGGCGTCCTTCCAGATTGTGTAGTCTGCCGCGTCTACAACACCATTCTGATTGTAGTCCCCCACGAGAGTACCTCCTTCGACATAGGTGACAATCCCCCGAAGCAAGCTTCCGTTGGGGAGTCCGTAATAGAATCTAACATCGCGTGCGTCAACGGACGCATCGTACGCCTTGCCCATATCGAGTGTCTCGCCCACGTCGACGCTGGATGTTCCGAGCAGAAACGCTTCGACGAGTTCACTGCTGTCACTGCCGCCCCCTTCCGTCCAATTCTGTTCCGGTGTGCCACCAAGCGAATCGAGACTCTGGTCGTGAAAACTGCTCCAACCCGATGGAGACAGCGAGTCACCTTCACTAACGAGTTGATAGAAATTCAGGCTGACGTCGTCCGTCGTTTGATTGAGAATCTTGACGGCACCTGTCGTCGTGTTGACTTCGATTGCTAGGAACTGTGGCACGCCGGTATCGGCTACGTCAAGGCTCAACAGATCGACGTAGTTGTCATTGCCATTGCCGGAAATCGAGTCTTGGAAAATGGTTAGTTGAGCGGTTCTAGCGCCGACGAATATGCCGCCGGTTGCTTGATAGTTTTTCCAGACTGCAAGTGGGTTCGCGGCCGTTTCAACCGGATCACCTGACGCTGTTCCAATGAAATAGGTATCCGGGCCGAATTCGGCGCCGTCAAAGATAATGGGTCTTCCAATGCGCGTGCCCGAGTCATCTTGAAATTCGAGCTCAAGTCGTGGGTGGTCATTTTGAGCGGTGTAGCCAGCCAGCCACGCGGAAAAATCGAAGCCAACGGTTCCCGCATCGATCGTCTCGGCGGGGGCCACCTGAGTTAGGTCGTATCGTTGGTAGACGCCACCGGGGTTCGGCACGCCGACACTGTGAAAGTACCAGTCCCCTGCCCCAGCGGGAGCGGGCCCTTCGTAATATACTTGACTGCTGTAGTTGTAGACGTTGAAGTTTCTTGGGCCCGTGTCATTAAGCCAATCAAAACCGACGTTGTTACCATTGAATCCATCGTTCTCTTCAAAGCTGCCGTTGCCGATCAATTCAGCTCCCGAGGATGAAGGAACGCTTCCGGCGAACATCAAGCCGCCAGCAATGACGGCCGCAGCGGCAGTCGAACCTGGACTCTTGAAGAGCCGACGTGTCGTTTTGAGGGACCGTCCGAATCGTTTTCGGATGTGATGGAGGATGTTAATCTTCATAGTGTAGGCCTATTGATGTTTTGACTTTGGATTCAAAAGACGAATGTGGACCCATGGCAGCCATGTGCTATGCCATGCTGCTACTACTGGCGCGATGCCGTTGGGTCCGCAGAAACGCGAGACAACTCACGCCGACACACAGGAGACTCGTTGTTGCTGGCTCGGGGATGCTTTGCAGCATCGCGGTGAACGAACCAGTGCCGTTGGCTGCATCGTACGCATTACGGAATGCCAAAAAATCGTCATAGTCGTTGGCCAGGTCGCCATTCATGTCGCCTTGCGAATAGGAAATCG
>JAGQPD010000469.1 GCA_020426865.1 Planctomycetales bacterium | reverse complement strand
GATGGGGGACGAAATCTACGTGGCGGACTTGGCGTATGAGCTGGGCTATCCACTGTTGGTCGTGGCCGCCAATGAATTGGGTGTGATCAATCAGACATTACAGACATTGATCACGGCTGCGACGTTTCGCGACGGGTTGCAAGTGGCAGGTGTCATCCTCAACGACGTCCATGCAAAAGACGCCGACACCGGTGGCGAAGCCGATGTCAGCGTCGATTCGAATTTCGCGGAGATTCAGCAGCGGATCGTCCCGCCACTGTTATGCCATATCGGCTGGGGGGAGCGGTCGTTGCCCGCTTCGATCCGCTGGTCGGAACTGGCGGAGCGTTAACCTACCTGCACGGCTTCGCGAGATTCCATGCGGCTTTCGGCCAGGCTAGTGTCGAGTGCCAGATTCATGGTCACGACCCACCTTCCGTCCTGGTCACCGACAACATGCCAGTGCGGAATAACGCAAACCGACTGGTGAACCAATTCGAAGCCACCTTCCGATTGGCTGACGGTTTCCACCGGGAACGTCCAGACATTGGTCGGACGGCTGGCATCCCATTGCACTTGGATTCCCAACCATTGGTCGACCAGGCCGAGCTCGGTAACGTCTTGCAGGTCGAGGCGTGTTCCCAATTGGCCAAAGTTCTGATGGTCTTTGCCGAAGAAGTACCGATCATCGGCCCCGGCCGGCAGCCCGGCAAAATTCATTTCGATCCCAAAATGCAACGGGCGGTCTTGTGGCAGTCCCTCCAGCATGTAGGCGATCTGCAAGGTATTGCTGCCTTCATCCAGCGTCAGGCCTTTGGTTATTCGGACCTGGCACCCATCAATATGACACTCAGTAGTCATTTGTGCCTGTTTACGATCTTCTTTGCGGCGAAGTCGAGCTTCGTATTGTTGTGCGGCAAGTGAAACCGTGCCATGCCACTCACCTCGTTCGACTTGGTCCGAGGAAATATCGAGTGGGAAGAAGAAATCGATAAACGATTTGCGGGGATGCACATCGTACTGCAGACGTTGATCGAGCCCTTCTTGCTTGAAGACGACACGGTCATGAATGCTCGCGCAGTTCTCCGCACCGGCATGATTTCCAGCCATCACCTTGCGATGGTAAGCTTCTTGGCGTCGCGTGAGAGTCGCCCCCAGGTTGTGGCAGATCGAGCGCACATCCAGTTCGTACATTTGCCCGCCTCGATGCGGTGAAATCAGGCAGTGCAAGTGTTCGTTGGACAATGAAATCTCCTGCAACCCATCGAGATCAAAATCGCCGGAATCGAGTTCCACCCATTGCGATGGGCGGCCGATCGCACGATCGATAAGGTTGTCGGCGGCAATCAAGTGATTGAATACGGCGTTCCGCAAGTGCGGCAAGTAGGCCCCGCCAAAGGCGCCGTGCCAGTAGCTGCAATTGCATTGGCCGCGATAGAGTTCGCGTCGAGCCTGGTCGATCAGGTCGGCGTTTCCGCCGGCGCGCTCTGCCTCCTGCAGACGTCGGCTAACGGCGATCATCCGCGAGTACATTTCGTCGGTTTCGGGATACTTGACCTTGAAGTTCCGCCAGTACCCGCCGCGAACGAATCTCTGGATCTGGTGCCAGCGTGGATCGTCGTGCAACTGATGGGCAATGTCCTCATACTCGTTCTGTAGCGCCGCAGGCAAGGCCCATTCGGTCATCTCGCGATAGCTTCCCTCCGGCAGATAAATCTTGCCCACCGGCGGCGTGTGCGTCACTGCGTCTGACAACGTAGTGGTCTTCAGCCAATCGCGATTCTCGGTCAACAGATCAAAAAACCGCGACAACCAACCGTGTTCATAAACATGCGCCTTCGTGTCGGGCCAAGTGCCAAATTTCTCGCCATCGTCACCAAACACGACCACGGCATTCGGGTGCTGCTCAGCGATCTGGCGCAGATGTTCGATCGTTTCCTCCGGCGAGGCGAACGGAATCAGATACCGCAAACGCTCACTGCCGGGAAACACGCACACCAGATTGCCGTCGTCTTCCGTCACGTAGTAGCCGTGCAGTTGTTCCTCTCGTAGTCCGGCATTGCGGAAATGAAAATCGTCCAAGACGGTGTAACGGATGCCCGCCCGAGCAATGTCGCTCGTCATCGACTGCTCCCAGACTCGCTCGGGAATCCACATTCCCTGCACGTGGCAACCCAACCGCGATTCAAGCCAACGCGAGTATCGCGTGATCTGTCCGACCCGGTCGCGAGGCGGAATCATGGCCAGGATCGGTTCGTAAAAGGCACCTCCGACAATCTCCAATCGTCCCGCAGCGACATAGCCAGCCAGGCGATCGACGTAGTCGCCGTGGTGCTGGTCCAGCCATTCCATCAGTGAACCGCTCGTGTGCAGCGATAACTTCAGGTCGTGATAGCGGTCGAAGACGTCCAGGAACGGGCGATAGCTGTCTTGATACGACTGCTCAAAGACGTTATCAAAATTGCCGACAGGTTGGTGGTTATGCAATACAAGACAGAATCGGATGGCGTTGGGCATGGATATCCTCTTTCGGCCGGGCAAACACTTGTCGCTACTGAACCCTCATATGCTAGATCTTACCCATCCGTGAGATAGAGCATTAATCGGCAATCTCCACGCAGTCCAGCTAGCTTTTTTTATCAAATTATCTTACCCAGTTTTCGTCACTTGACGGAAAAGTCTCCCGCAGTTGGGTGGCGGCGTCCTCTGGTAATACACTATTTACGAATATGCCGGTTCCCATTTCGAATCCAGCTAGCGTTGCCACTCGGGGAAGAATCTCAATATGCCAGTGATAATGGTCGTAGGGGTGAATGTCAAAGCCTGTCGCGATTTCGGGGGGCGCAAAGGGGGCGGTATGGAGGACCAGGTTGTAGGCTGCTTGTGGCAATCGCCGCTCCAGGCGCGATAGCTGGCGCTGCAAGAATTCTCCGAGGCTTTGCAACGAACTTTCCGGTTGCGCGTCAAAATCCGCTCGATGCTCCCGGGCGGCGATCCAGATTTCGAACGGGAAACGGCTCGCCCATGGGCAGGCGGCCAGCCAGTTGTCGTCCTCGTCGACAATCGACCACCGCTGCGACGACAGCGAATCTGGCAGCTTTGGCGATGGAAGACGCAGGGCCACGCAAAGTGCACAATGCCCATACCTCTGCTGGAAGCGTAGCATCGCGTCGAGTTCATCCCGAATCCGCGCGGGCACCGAGCGAAGCCCAACAATCTGGCTGTGGGCATGTTCCACCGAAGCGCCGGCAGAGCGACGGCAGTTTTTAAAGACGATTGGGCAATGGATCTGACCGCTCGTCCGCATCGCCGTGATTCGCCGATGGTAGGCGAGCATCACCAGTCCGACATCGCCCTTGGGCATTTCGGTCAGGCTCGCGACATGGCGATTCGATTCAATTGTGACTTCGTGCACGCCATGCGCCAACGTGCGACGCTGTGCCACGACCGCGGCTTCGGTCGATGAGGGACAATCGTCATTATCAGTCGCGGGATCGTCGATATTGAGAAACGGGTAGAGATTGTTGACAACTCGCACATCCCAGTCATTGGCCGAATCGGGATTCTTGAGTGTCAACAGCCCGGGGGGAGTTTGATTCTCGTGTCCACCGCAGAACGGGCAAATGGCATCTGGTAGCCGCTGAGCCACACCGATGAACTCGTCGGGCCGGCTGTTGCGGCGCGGGGCGAAGATCACATTGGCACCGCTCAGTAAGTCGCTGCGAAGCTCAGGCACAAATCGTTTCTTTGACGCGGGCAACCGTCTGCTCGTAGAGCGCGACGTACTCGCGGGCACTCCGTTTCCAAGACCAATCCTGACTCATCGCCGTTGTCACGATTTGTTCCCACGCCTGCCGGTTGTGAAGGTACAAGTTACAACCACGTTCGAGCGCTCGTTCTAGTCCGACCACCGAAAAATCATCGAATGAAAAGCCGTTGGCCGATTGATCGGCGAGGGTTTCTTCTCGAGTATTGAACACGGGATCCGCGACGCCACCGGTGTCATGAACGATGGGTATGGTACCGCACTTGAG
>JAGQPD010000468.1 GCA_020426865.1 Planctomycetales bacterium | reverse complement strand
TTTCCCGCCGATCATAGTGCAATCTTGCCTAGCGCTCAACACCGTGGATTAGCATCTGCATGGCTACCACCAAAGATCCGCGCGGGTTGCCTTCAGGACGGGGGGCAGACGTTCCAGCCGCGGATCAGGTTTCAGCAGCCCGTCAGGCGAATGCTGCTCCACCGGCGGAGGCAGCAGTCGGTTGGATCGTGACGCATCCCGCAACAGATGTTCGCCATTTAGCTGCACCGGGTTAGCCGGCGCGATGGGACTCCAATTGTCCAGTTCGCCTCGCCCGGCATCTCGCCGTAGCAACGATGCTTCTTCGGGAGCCAGCAGATCGTCGTCGCCTTCCAGGGAATCGCTATCAAGGTTGCCCGAATTCGGGCTGTCCCTTTCTTCCGGCGCGAGCAAGTTGTCATCATCCAATAAATCGGCTGCATCGAGCTGTGACTCTCGTGTGTCATTTTCCGCGTCCGGGTTCGGCAGTAGTCCCGATGGGGCGCGGCGATCCAAGCGGTCGTCGCTATCGATGTTGTTCCGATCACCGTCGCTGTCATCTTCACGATCAAGATTAAGGCGATCGCTGGGGCTGTCGGTGGCATCGCGCGAAGGACGTTTGGAATTCGAGTCGACGGCGTCTGGCGCCGGTTTCTCGAAGATCAATTCTTTGGGTGGCGCCCCAAGAGTTTCTTGGGAATGATCGTCAGTGCTATCGATCAGCCTGCTGCTACCCTCGGGCGACGACACGACCGGCGGGACACCAATTCCTGGTCCATAGACAATGCCGTCCTGGATGAAGATCGTTCCGCCGTCGTCCATGACGCTATGAAATTGAGATGCACCGGAGCTGATCATATCCGCGTCCAAACCTTGGCAATTTGGACCGCAATTGCCCGGGCCTGGTCGCCCCCGGCCGATGACATCGGTCGCGTGTTGGTATGGATATGGCGACCTCACCGGCCACGCCGACGGTGCATGCGGATTCCACTCTTGCCGCGCGTGATATCCCGCACTGTGCCCAATCCCTAAACTGCGTAAGATTCCGTTCGTCCGCGAGTTCGCAAAGTCGCCCGCCCAGGTGGGCGAACCGATACCGACCATCGCTACCGTGCAGATAGTCCGCATTACGAAACACGCATTATTCATGACACTCACCTCTATCGCGACCGCTGCCGCTGGACCTATTCGTTCCGTCAGCCAGCGTACACTGCTAGCCAATCAGAGCTAGCATCGACAGCTTCGTAGGGAAACGGTGGCGATTCCGCTGGCAGCAAGCAGAAATATTTTCTGCCAGCGACATGATGTAGGTCTTGGGTAAGGTATGAGGCGATCAGTTACGCTGGATTTCGTTTGGCCCGACGGTCACGGTCATCGTTTGATCGACGCGGAACCGTTCGGCGACACGCAGGATATCATCGACGGTAATGTTGCGATATCGTTCGACGCGGTCTCGGACGGTATGATATTCGCCGCGTTGGAGCCAATTGTTTCCGACCGAGAACAATCGGTTGGAGGGACGTTCGCCGCGGCGGACGACGTGCGAGCAAATCTTGCTTTTGGCCAACTCCAGTTCGTCGAATGCAATGCCATCTTGGATCAGTTCCGCTTGAGCTTGTGCGAGCAGGGCGAGGTTATCGGCCCCTTGTTCGGGCATGCAGCTCAGGTAGGTCATGGTGATGCCCGTTCCCTGGAATTCATAGCAGCTGACAACAGCGTATTCGGCGAGTCCGGGATCGACGAGCAACCAGAAGAGACGGCTGCCGCTGTCGTCGCCAAGGATCATGGTCAGCAGTCGATAGGCGTATCGATCGGGGTCATCGGCGGCTGGTCCGGGCGAAATTTGGACGACGTATTGTTGCGAGACGTGTTCCTTTGCGATCGACAGATAGCCGGTTTGGCCTTCGGAAAAACTCAGATCGCGGGGAGCGCTGAACGGTTCCCACATGCCACATCGTTGGTCGGCAGATGACACAAGTGCGTCGAAGTCGACTTTGCCGCTGGCGGCCAGCACGATATTTCCCGGGCTGTAACGATGCTGAAAGTAGGATCGCATCGCGTCGGGGGTCAGAGCTCCCACGCTTTCGACCGTTCCGAGCACGTTGTTGCCCAATGGATGTTGGCCAAAGTAAGCGGCCATGCATTTTTCATACGCACCGAATGGTGGCTGATCGTCGTACTTGAAGATTTCTTCGATGATCACTTGCTTTTCGGTTTCGAAGTCATCCGTTCGCAGCGACGGCCGGAGGATGTCCGACAACAGGTCGACCGCCTGTGCTTGATACTCCGGCAGGACGGTTGCGTAATAGACGGTTTGTTCTTCGCTGGTGTAGGCGTTGGACTGCGAGCCGATTTCATCGAGTTCACGATTGACGTCATCGGCCGAGCGTGTGGGAGTCCCTTTGAACACCATATGTTCGAGGAAGTGGCTTACGCCTGCCACGGCGGGCGATTCGTCGCGGGATCCGGTTCGCACGAAAAAGGCCAGGCCCATGGAGTGAGCCCGATCGTTGCATTCGGCGACAATCTCCAATCCGTTGTCGAGCACTTGTCTACGAAACTGCAAGTTTCACCTCCAGCGGCTCGGCACCCAGTGTCACGACAACAAAATCATCGGGCGGGTGTTCTGCCAAATAGCGATTGATTGAGTCACAACTTAGCCCGTTGATCGTGCGACGGATTTCGTCCATCGTGCGGACGCGCCCCAAGTGGTACCAATCACCGGCCATCGCGCCACTGCGCGCCGTGCTGGATTCCTGTTGCATGATCAGAGCACTTTTCACGCGTGCCTGCAGTCGCCGCAGTTCATCGGGATCGATCCCCTCGGCGATCTTGCGCAGTTCGGCCACCATTACGTCCAAGGTTTCTTGAGCCCGGTCGGTACTTGTCCCGGCATAACACATGACCCGACCTCGTTCGGGTAGCGAATGATACGAGGCGAAGACGGTGTAGCAGAGCCCTCGCCGTTCACGGACTTCGGTAAACAGCCGCGAACTCATGCCATCGCTCAGCACCCCCACGGCGCCACGGGCCTGAAAATAATCGGGATGGCGATACGGTACGGACGGATAAGAGACACCAATGTGGGTTTGACTCGATTCGTGTTCGATGTGCCAATATCCACCGCTGGGAGGGGATTCGGCCAGCGGCGAACGCGCTCTTGTTGGCCAGTCGCCGAAGATCTCGGTGACGTAGTTCCGTAATTCCGACCAGCGGAAATTGCCGGCCACACTCAATATCACGCGTTCCGGCAAGTAGCTGTTTGTGACGAATGTGTGCACGTCGTCGAGCGAAACCGCGGCCACTGTCTCTCGCTCGCCATGCGGAGATCGACCCCACGGTTCGCCGTAGGACTGATGCCGTAATCGCTGCATCGTGCGCTGGGCCAAATCGTCCTCGAATGCCTGGATCTCCTGGTAACAAACCTGTTTGGAGTCGTCCAACTGATCTTCAGGAAGATGCGGGCATCGCAACAGGTCGGCATACATCGCCAACGTCGGTTGCAGATTCTCCGCCAACATCGCCGCTGCGAAACTGGTGTGCGACTGCGATACCGACGCACTCCGGTCGACTCCCAACCGGTCCAACGCCTCCACGTACGCTCGACTGTCCTTGTCGCCTGCCCCTCGCTGTACCATTTCGCAAACCAGATTGGCCAGTCCGGCACGTTCCGGCGGGTCGTACCCACATCCGGCGGGCAATAACAATGTAAAGGCAGCCGATTCCACCCAATCCATCCGCTC
Organism: Planctomycetales bacterium; assembly: GCA_020426865.1. GTDB lineage: Bacteria > Planctomycetota > Planctomycetia > Pirellulales > Pirellulaceae > JAGQPD01. The sequence goes on along the minus strand of JAGQPD010000468.1, from coordinate 192 downwards.
GGCCACCAGCGTCAATCCATTCGGCAAGATGTACGATTCGATTTCTTGTGGTACGTGTGCTTGGGACACCGACACTCCTTTACTGGTTCGATCCAAACGCCAACACGATTGTCGCCGGCCGATTCTTTTTTGTGAAGCCGATTCTACAAGTTGGGGTGCTGCAAATTGTGATGCTGCGAGTCGTGATGCTGC
>JAGQPD010000467.1 GCA_020426865.1 Planctomycetales bacterium | reverse complement strand
CCCTTAGGATATGCTGAGAATGTGCTCAGCACAAGACAAACCCTCGCCGCTCGCTAAGATTCAAGAGGCGAGGAAACCAACGTGGGCCTCCACGAGCAAGGAGAAAAGCATGCGTGGATTGGGATGGATTGTCGCGGCGGCCGTCGCGGGACTGACGGTGTGCGTCGCGGGCGCCAGCTCGACGACTTTTGCGAACGGGATCGAAGGCTGGGGAGTCTTCTACGACAATGACGGTTTCCTCGGGGATTTTCTGGAAACGGAAGACGGGCATCCCGACGAGAACCTGCGATGGACCATGGTCAACACGTTTGGATGCACCTTCAAGAACACGACCAACCTGAACGTCATCGGTGATTACAGTCGCTATTCGGATGGGGTTCGGCTGGCGGTTGATATTCGCGTTGACGATATCTCGTATTTCGGTCGACAGCTGACACGCAACCTGATCGTTGAGTTGGTTGATCGCATTGGTGATCCGAATGAGTTCATCCAGCCGGTAACGGTTTACTACAACCTTGGCCCAATCCGCGTCGGCGAACCGAATGATCCGAACACGTGGTTTGATTTGCCCCAATGGCAGTCATTTGAGGTTGTGATTGACGATGTGACTTCGACTAGCTTGCCGCCGGGTTGGGGTGGAACGGGTGATGAAGATCCGATGACGTTCATGCCGATCCTGCCGGCTGGACGCACCTTCGCCGATGTGCTCCAAAATGTCGACGAAATCCACTTTACGACTTATGAGCCGGGATACTTCTATGCGTTTACGAACTTCCAGCTCGCGTTCGACAACCCCACGGTTGCAGCCGTCGAAGCGCCGCCGTGCGTCGGCGACCTGAATGACGACAACATGGTTGACCTGTCTGACCTGGCCGGCCTTCTGGCCGCCTTCGGCAGCATGACCGGCGACGCGAACTTCAATCCGATCGCGGATATCGACAATGACGGCGTCATCGGGCTGGGCGACTTGGCCGGCCTGCTGGCCAGTTTCGGCTTGCCCTGCTGACACTGGAAGCGCGGCGCCCAGCAGCGGCGCCCCACTTACGATTCGCCTCCTTCTCAGCAACGGAGGCCGGGTTCTTGCAACCCGGCCTTCGTTGGCTTAACCAGCGGTTCGATGCGACAATCCGACCTCGGGCGCTTTGAAGTCCGGCCGCGCCAGACGCGTCTGCGCGACCATATCCGGCCGTATCGGCCGCCAACGAAGGAGAGCGAAATGGGGTTGATCAAGGAATTCAAGGATTTTGCGATCAAGGGAAATGCCGTCGACATGGCGGTCGGTATCGTCATCGGCGCGGCGTTTACAGGCGTCGTGAATTCGCTGGTGGCGGACGTGATGATGCCGCCGCTCGGCATGGTCACGGGCGGTGTTGACTTTGCGGACAAGCTGTTTGTCCTGCAGGCCAAAACGGACGCGAGGCCGGAAGTCGCGTTGACCTACGGCAAGTTCATTAACACGATCATCAACTTCGTGATTGTCGCGTTCGCGTTGTTCATGGTGGTCAAGGCGATGAATA
>JAGQPD010000466.1 GCA_020426865.1 Planctomycetales bacterium | reverse complement strand
TGTTTGCCAGGGCACGGCGATGGGGGCTGGCCGTGCGGATGGCGGATTCTGTGCGATTCTGCCGTGATTACCGCCTGCGTTTCTTTTTGCGTCCTTTCCCGGAGGCTCGTCGTTGATCCGACGATGCCCCACGGGCCCGCCCATCTTTTGCCGAACGTCTTTTCTTGCCTGCCCCGGTTCCCGGCTGCCAATCCTCGCGTTTGTTTCCGTTTTCCCGCCCACGCTTTGCGGTTCCAGATCGCCGGGCATCTGTTTGCTCAGAACGACGCTTCGAGGGCGGCTTGCGGTCGCGTTCGACGAGTTGGAAATCCAGTTCACGTCGTTCCATGTCGACATGAGCGACGGCCACGCGAACGACGTCCCCCAAACGGAAGCCGCGTCCCCGCCGGCCCACCAGCGAATGGGATGTCGGTTCGTAGTCGTAGTAGTCATCGTCCATGGTCTCAATCGCGACGAGGCCTTCGGCCGGGATCTCTGTCCCTTGCACAAACATCCCGAACGATTCCACGCCCGTTACCACGGCGTCCATCTGCTCGCCAATCCGTTGCTGGAAATAGAGCAACAACTTCAACTTCGTCAGTTCTCGTTCAGCCTCCTCAGCCCGTTGCTCGCGTTGTGAGCAATGATCGCCAAGAGACACTAACGCGTCGTAGTGCAGCGTTGGCTTACGATGGCAGAACAGGTCGTCCAGCAACCGGTGGATCGTAAGATCCGGATAACGGCGAATGGGTGACGTGAAGTGACAATAGGTGGGACTGGCCAGCGCGTAATGTCCTTCGTCCTCGGGGGAATAGACCGCCTTCTGCATGCTGCGGAGAACGGCATAGTTGACGGCCGCTTGTTCCGGCTGCCCCTCGACCGCTGCCAGCACCCGCTTGATCTCAAATCGATCCTCCATGCTTTCCACCGGAATTTTCAGTTGCCGAACGAAGGCGGTCAGCTGGTGCAATTTTCGCGGATCGGGATTGCCATGTACGCGTCGCAAGAAGTCGAACTCGCGGTCTCGCAACAGTGTTGCCACCGCTTCGTTGGCCGACAACATGAACTCTTCGATAATCTGATGGCTTTCGGTGTATTCGGTTTTCGAGGCCCCCGTGACGCGCCCGTCGCGGTCGAGTTCCAGCTTGATCTCGGGCATGTTCAGTTCCAGGGCCCCTCGCGTCATCCGGCGTTTGCGCAGGATCATTGCCAGTTCATGCATGTCGGCGACAAGCTGATCGACGGCGGGTGTCAGGCGTTCTTTCCAGCGTTTGGGTTTGGCCAGATAGTCGTCGATCTCTTCGTACGTGAAACGTCGGCAGCTGCGAATGGCGGCGGCACACGGTTCGGACCCAATCGGGATCCCTTCGCCAGTGAACTCGATGAACACCGATTTCGTGTACCGCACCTTGTCCGGTTGCAGGCTGGCCAGATTATTGGAGATGATCTCCGGGAGCATGGGAATCACGCGGTCCGGCAAGTAAATGCTCGTTGCGCGCTCGCGGGCTTCTCGGTCGAGCGGGGACTTGGAGGGCACGAAGTGCGAGACGTCGGCGATGTGCACGCCCAGTTCCCAGTGCCCATTTTCCAAACGCCGCAGCGAAATCGCATCGTCGAAATCGCGCGCGTCGACCGGATCGATGGTAATGATGGTCAAGTCCGTCAAGTCGCGTCGATCGGGACCAATCGATTCGTCGAAGGCGTCGGCGGCATCGCGCGCGGCTTGGAGGACATCTTCGGGAAAATCGCCGGGGAGGTCGAACTCGTGCTGGATCAACAGCGAGTCGACACCTGGTTTGGCGTGATCGCCTAGCACTTTCGTGATCACTCCTTCGCCGGAACGTCGCGGTCCGGGAAATCGCACCATTTCGATCACGACCTTGTCATCGGGGCGAACGTTTTTGGCGCCGGGATCTCCCACGTAGACCGCCTGAGGGAACAGATTGCCGTCGACCTGGACGAATCCGGCATTGTCCTGTTCGAAATACGTGCCAACAAAGTTGTGGGTGCGGCGGGTGAGGACCTCAATGATCTCGCCGGAAATCCGGGTTTCAAAGCCCCGTTTGCGTCGCCGTATGGCGACGGAGACGCGATCGCCCGTGGCGGCGTCGCCACTGCGATCAGCGGGCACGAAAATGTCGTCTTCGCGCGACGCCGGACGTTTTTTTCCGTCCGGGCGTACAAATCCGTATCCCCCGACCGTGCGATGGAAAACGCCGACCACTTCATGTTGGCTGGCAGTCGCCGGCATCACCAGATGCTTGACTCCGAAGCGAAGTTTGCCTTGCCGCACAAGGCTCTTAATCGTCGACTTCAATTGCGGCAGAGAGTCGCGATCGATCCCCAGTTTCTTGGCGATCACGCGAGGTTTGACCGGATGGTACTTTGAGCTGTTAACGTGTTTGAGAATACGTGTTGCTAGTTCTTGTTCTGTTTCTGACATACTTTGGTTATCTATGTTCTCCTGGTCTCCGTGTTCGACGGAGAGTTGGGCGGTAGGCCCTTGTAAAGTTTTCGACCAATATTGGCGTGATAGACGGTCCAGGGACTGTCCGAATTGACGTCTTCGGCCATCAACTGCGAAAAACTGTGAATCTTGGCATCCAGGTCGTCCAATTGATGCAGAGCGATGGCCTCCAATGTCATCGGGACTTTCGGGCTGCCAAATTCAAGCTTGCCGTGGTGGCTGACAATCATATGCTTCAAACGAGACGCCAGTTCGTCCGGGAACGGCTCCCCCTGCAATTCTTCGACTTTGGCCAGACGTTGTTCCAGAATGCAAACCCCCATCACCAGATGCCCGACCAACTGTCCCTCGGTCGTATAGGCCAGGTCGCGATCGTAATGCAGTTCATCGATCTTGCCGATGTCGTGCAGGAACGCTCCCATTAACAGCAAATCGCCATCCAGCTGCGGATAAAGTGGTGCCACCAGCCGAACCAATTCCAGCAAATTGACGACGTGTTCCAGCAGTCCACCGCGATACGCATGGTGGTTCTTCACCGCGGCGGGTGCGGCAGTGAATTTTTCCATAAACGTATCATCTGACAGAAATATGTCTGCGAGGCTGCGGAGATTGATCTCTTCGATCGATCGCAACAGTTGCGTCAAGCGTTGCAGCAGACGATCGGCATCCGCTACCGATAGCTGCATGAAATCCTCTTCGTTGATCGAACCCTGCTCGGCTGTTTCAATGTGATTGACAATCACCTGCATCGCGCCGTTGTAGACCTGGGCGACCCCTTCGACACGGACATAGTCGCCGTTGTCAAAGGTGTTGGCCATCCGTTCGTTGGCGTTCCACATCATGGCATTGACCGTCCCGGTGCGGTCGCTCAAACGCATTTGCAGATACAAATTGCCATTGCGGTTCTTACGCAGCTGCTTGTCGCTGACGACAAAGATGTCGTCAACGTTCTCTCGTTCGGAAAGATCACTCAAAAACTGTTTGTTGGCCATGCGAATAAATCCGTTTGGCTGGCATGAGAAATGTCGTCACTCGGACGTCCGCCATGTCCTCGCCGTACAATGCCAGAGCTTTAAGGTATGGATGATGGCGTGTGCATACTGGCACGAGTCGCCCCGCCGACTATCGTCCCATCACGGGCGGCCCCGCGGACGACGATTCCGGCGCCTGGTGCAGTGAAGCTCACCGCGTTATCCCAATGTCATGCGTTCGCAATTGGCGGCGGAGTCGTTCAGCGAAAGAACGAATTTCTATTGATTCTAGCCCAATTCCGGCCACCGGCAAGTGGAAACTCGACTCCCATCCCCGAAGATTTCACATTAAAATGCTCCCTTTTGCTGATCGCCCCGTTGATCATTGCCTACTTGCTGCACCTCCGCCACCTTGAAGGAATAACCATGGCCAAACAGCCTGCCAGTGCCATCCAACCCACCCGTGCCGACGACTACCCGCAATGGTATCAGGCCGTCATTAAAGCTGCTGACCTGGCGGAAGAATCCGGCGTCCGCGGTTGTATGGTGATCAAACCCTGGGGATACGCGATCTGGGAACGGATGCAGCAGGTGCTCGACCGGATGTTCAAAGAAACCGGTCATGAAAACGCTTACTTCCCCCTGTTTATTCCCCTCAGCTACCTCGAAAAAGAAGCGGAACACGTGGAGGGATTCGCCAAGGAATGTGCCGTCGTGACACACCATCGGCTGGAACCGAACCCCGAGGGTGGCCTGCGGCCGGCCGGGCCCCTGGAAGAACCGCTGGTCGTCCGCCCCACCAGCGAAACGATTATCGGCAGCATGTACGCCAAGTGGGTCCAATCCTACCGCGATCTTCCCATCCTGATCAACCAGTGGGCCAACGTCGTCCGCTGGGAGATGCGCACTCGCTTGTTTCTGCGAACCGCAGAGTTTCTCTGGCAGGAAGGACACACCGTCCACGCGACTGACACGGAGGCACTCGAAGAAACTCGCAAGATCCTCGACGTCTACGCCACTTTCGCGCAGGATTATATGGCGATGCCGGTTATTTGCGGCGAAAAGACCGCCGGCGAGCGCTTCCCCGGCGCCGTCTCCACGCTCAGTATCGAAGCCATGATGCAGGATCGCAAAGCCTTGCAGGCTGGGACCTCGCACTTTCTCGGTCAGAACTTCTCCCGGGCTCAAGAAATCAAGTTCCAAGATCAAAACGGCCGGGAAGTCTACGCCTGGACCACCTCGTGGGGTGTTTCCACTCGATTGGTCGGCGCGCTGATCATGACACACAGCGACGATGACGGACTCGTCCTCCCCCCGCGACTGGCGCCCAAACACGTCGTCATTCTCCCCATCTACCGCAACGACGAAGAACGCTCGCTGGTTTTGGAGTATTGTCGCTCGTTAAGTGCGGAAATCGGCCAGCAACGTTTCGCCGACGAATCGGTGCAGGTTTCGATCGACGATCGTGATCTTCGCGGCGGTGAAAAGGCCTGGCAACACGTCAAACGCGGCGTCCCCATTCGCTTGGAGATCGGTCCCCGCGATGTCGCCAATCAAGCCGTCTTCATGGCCCGACGCGACCTCCCAGCCAGTGAAAAGTCCAGTAAAGTCGCCATGCCCCGCGACCAGTTTGTGGCGCAAGTCTCCGGGCTGCTGCAACAAATGCAACAGGCCTTCTTCGATCGAGCCCTGAAGCTGCGCGAAGACAATACATGTTCGATCGATTCCCTCGACGATTTTCGCCAGTACTTCACTCCCGCCGATCCCGATCGACCCGAGATTCACGGCGGCTTCGCCCTGTGCCACTGGAGCGAAAGCCCCGAAGTCAATGAGCTGCTCAAAGAACTTAGGGTCACGATCCGCTGCATCCCGCTCGAAGGAGCCGCCGAACCTGGGACGTGCATCTTTACCGGCAGACCCAGCCAGGGGAGGGCGGTCTTCGCCAAAGCTTATTGACGTCGTGCCAATTTCAGTCGGCCGTCTTCCCCGACGACGATTGCCGGTTCGGGTTTGACGTAGCTGCCGGACGCTGTCTTCTCAGTATTCGCACGTAGCATTAGTACCAACTTCAGCGAGTCCTTGAGAAACTGTTCGAGCTGTGTCGCGGCAACCGTATGGTTGTTGCCATAGACTATCACCGATTTTCCGTTGCACTCGAACGACCACCACGAGTGCGATCGCAGATGATCGGTCAACGGCTCGTCGAAGACCTGTCGCACGAATTCAGAATCGGCAGCATTAACGAGAAACTTTTTGTTGAATTCAGCTGACACGTACACCAGTTCGCCCTGATGGGCTTGAGAAAATACGCCATTGGGATGCATGGAGCAAACCGGCAAACAAAAATCTTCACTCGTCAGGTACGCCACGGTGTTGCTCATTGGCACACGGTGCCTGCCAGCGCCCCTGGAGTAGCAAAACTCGAACAGCTTGAATTCGATCCCACTGGCTTCACCTTCCATACAGTTGCGAATCGTCCGGCCGGTCCCTTGCGATGCCATTTCAAAGTCATCGACCAAATGCAACAAATGCGCGGTGGGCAGAAACGTCAGCCCCATTCGCTCGGCAAGGGCAGCAACCGCGCGTTGGCGATAGTTCTGTTGCACGACGACCGCCGCAAAGACGGCCGCCAATAGGGCAACAATGACGATCGGTCCTGCGAACATTCTCGTACGTCCTCACTGGTAAGGCGAATTGTGATCGGCAGCTTGAATCCTCAAATGTCGCCCATCCACACGAGAAACACGCCTCGGGATATGTTCATTTTGCGTCGATTTTCCGTCGGCATGTCCCGTCGTAATGATTGTGATGGTATTATCGCTCTTGTGCCGTCAAGGAAGGTGCATGGCACATAGCTCCAGCCGTGTCCAGAGTACAATCACCCGGCCCAGCAATGGCCAATACGGGCAAGAACGCCAAAGCGGCAGGACACGGCGGAGCGATCCGGGTTGCATTGATTACGGCCAATTCCCTGTCAGCCCGTAGCACTTCATGCCCGTCCGCAATCGTGTCCGCAATCGCGGCACGGTGCGAATCGCTCCGCCGATCCCAGCGTAACGGCGTGCGACCCGAGTTCTGGAAGCGGTAGGTTAATCAGCCGCTTGGGGATCGTCTGGAGCTATGTATGTCCCGAGCCCAATTACTCGGCCTGGCAATGGCCAATACGGGCAAGAACGCCAAAACGGCAGGACACGGCGGAGCGATCCGGATTGCATTGATTACGGCCGACGCGCGCCCAACCCGTTGCACTTCATGCCCGTTCGCAATCGTGTCCTCAATCGCGGTACGGCGCGAATCGCTCCGCCGATCCCAGCGTAATGGCGTGCGACCCGAGTTCTGGAAGCGGTAGGTTAATCAGCCGCTTGGGGATCGTCGGGAGCTATGTATGTCCCGTGTGTTATTCGGCTGCCACCTTGCCGGTGGCGGCCCACGCAACGCTGCGTACGACGAGTTTCTGGTAAGACGGATTCTGCTTGGCGTCGAATCCTGTCAGCAACAGGACCTTGGTCTTGTCGTCCGCGGCTTTGGCTTGGCAGGCCAGCGATCCAACGATCGACAATACAAGCCAAATTGGTATCGTTCTCGTCAAGCGGTTCATGACGTTCTCCTGCGTATTGACTGTTACAACTTCCGTCCCTCTGTCACTCAACGACAATGACTTCGTGAATCGCGACCTGTTCGAGCGTCACGTGGACTGTGCCGTCTTTGTACTGAAACTCGAGGGCACGGCCGGATGGTTGAATGGTCACCTGCTTTGGCTGCGAGTCGTAGCGTATTGTGACCTCCAGCGGGCCAATGGGATCAATCGATTCGATGATCCCCGCCGACGCATGGTCTCCCGAAGTGTTTACGAGATGAATGGCGAGCTCTCCGTCGCGCGTCGTTCGAACCGAAACGTCCACCGTGCTGCGACCCTTGACGTCAACAATAAACCCTGGCGCCAGCGACTCGACCGCGCTCCGCACCACGCTTGCGGGTACCTGTCCACTGCTGACGTCCTGCTCCAAAATGGCCACGTGCCCGTCACCGAAATCGATCCTTTTAATCGGCAACCCCTCCAGCGATTCGGCAACGACGTGACTACCGTCCAGGACTGGTGCGAAATGGCTCCAGATGCCGTCGCCGACCAATAGCAGTCTGCCGCCATTGCGAACGTACTGGACGAGGGCGGCCGTGAGCTCCGGAGCGTAGTATTGCCATTCACTGACGACGACCATCGGATATCGGTCCAATACCGGCATCAGCTTTGCTTCGGTAAACACTTCCACCGAGTATTGGTTTTCCAGCAATCGGTTGAGCATTGGGCGCTGCCAGCCAATGGTCCAGGGAAACAGGCCATGGCCGGTCTCGCTCACACGCCGATAGTGGGCGGCGGTATTGCAGAGCAACGCGATTTGCGGAACGGCCTTTGACCGGAAGCTGACCGCCTGCCGCGCGCGACAGAATTTGGCGGTTTCTTCCATCGACTTCAGTTTATCAAGGTCCAGGCTTCCATCGCGATTTTGCGTGTAGTATGCCTGAAAATCTCCCCCTTGTGCCAACA
>JAGQPD010000465.1 GCA_020426865.1 Planctomycetales bacterium | reverse complement strand
CGTCATGAATACCAAGCGGAATCGGGTCCGCCGAAGCAACAATCATTGACGGACGAGCGACCGGGGCTGTGTTGACTAAAGTCAGTGAACCATCCGCGACGAAAGCATTTCGCAATAGCAACGGCGTTCCATCGGAAAGAATCCCGGTAAGTACGGCACCGGGGGTGACACTGATGGGTATGTTCGCACCAATTTCATCAGGTGCCTCGACGGGAACGCCGTTGATATGCCACGCGTACCCTTCCATTGACACGCGCGCGTCTCCAAAGGCGGTCAGGGCGCCAACGATACGGCCGCCTCGAATCGAAGCCATTCCACCGGAGTTGACTCGCATTCTGGCAGGGACAATTCCCCCTACAACTTCGGCCGTTCCTCGCAGCGACAGCCCTGCCGAACCCCGCGGCGGACGCAATGTGCCCCCATAGATCGCGAGATGACTCGTCTCGTCGACAAGTGACACCTGAGCATCACCATCGATGACCGTCAAACTCGATCCATCGCGCAATTCCAGAGTCGCGATTTGCCCCCCATCGAGCTCCAACTCGGATCCTAGTGCCAACATATTGCCATTCATGACCCCGCCTTTTTCCACGCGGACAGTGCTTCCCCAGCCTGCGTGAAAGCGCCCGGGGATATGGCTACCTTGGTCGACAATCAACCGTTGCCCATCGCGCAGGCCGGTCGGAACTGGATCAACGGATGCAACGATCACGGGCATGTCGACCGGCAGTAGCTCAACGGCCTCCAAGAGTAGCCTGGTTGGTCGATAGATGTCATCTCCGGTATACAAAAATGGAGTGCCGTCAGCGAGCAGTCCGGTGACGACGGCATCGTCGGCTACGTCCAACTCCGTTGGCGAACCCACAACATTGAGTACATCTGACAGCTGGCCGTTAATCCGGAACTCACTACCACGCAACGTGATGTCTCCTCCGCGGATGCGACGCACTGTCGAAAAGTCGTGCGCCCCTCCGGCAACCACCATCGAGCTATCGTAAGTCGTGTGGAATTCGTCGACCTGGCCACCCAAAATCTCCGCATGGCTACCTGCTTCAAGGTCGAGATAAGTAATCCTCCCGCCATCAACGATTACTGAACTATCTCGCCCGGCAAAGATCGTGGCGCCGACAGCGCCATCGTGGACGAAGATCCTCGATTCGTATTCGGCAAATACTGAGTTCGAGAGATCACCGCCATGAATATGCACTTCGGAGCCAAACGCATGAAAATTCTCACCCAAGACTCCTCCCGGACCGATGTGCACCGTGCTGCCGAAACCGGCCTTGAAGTCGTCAGGAATGCGGCCACCGCTGTCTACAAAAAGAGTTTGCCCGTCACGTATCCCATAGCCAAGTTGATCGTTTGCGGCGTGCAGGATCGGCGGACTTTCGGGAACTTCCACGGAGGCCAATTCAACAAAGCCGCCGAGCACACCGCTCATCGAGCGAAAACCAAACGGCGTCCCGTCGACGAATACTCCACTGACAAAGTCACCGGGGGCGATGGAAAACCGTTCATAACCACTCGTCGCATTGACAGGATCGATGGTCTGGCCATTGAACCGGAATTCACTTCCGGTTAGTCGAAGTAGCCCCCTTCCGGTCGGTATCGGCTCGCGATAAGGAATCGATTCGGTAACCGAGCCGCCCGAGATTGTTAACGTGGCGCTGTCGCTGGAATACAGACCTCGTACGACACCTCCGTCGATCGACACCTCACCATCGGATGCGGCCACCAGCGTATCCAGCGTACCGCCGTGCAACCGGAATCGCCCGTCACGAATGACGGTATCACCATGGAGCGTCGCGCCATTGAGGACTAAATCGCTATTGCCACTAACAGAGTTTTGCCCGAATCTCTGATCAATGACGACGTCGCCACCGAGATACACCACACTGTCACTGAGGACGTCCAAGCCAAGCTGAATCTGCGCGCCTGAAAATCGAACCGTCGAGCCTTCCGATACCGTTACGCGCCCAGCAACGTTGCTCGCAGTGGCGTCAAGAGTGCTCGATCGTTGCACACGCAGGTCCCCATTGACGCTACTATCGTTGAGACTTACGACTCCCTGGTCGGTTACCCAGAGATAACCATCGATGGGACTGCGATCGATGGTCGCGGTTGATCTGTCCGCGACGACCAGACCACGATCGATACTGCTATTGGTGGCCCGTAAAACACTCTTATCCAGAAATGTCGCCAACGCCCCCAACCTCGAGTCGTCTATGAGTACCGACGCGGCCACAGCCGTCAGTTCATGTCCCAACATTGCGTCGTTCCGCGCAATGACGACGCTACCGGGCCCCACTTGAAACAGGTCCGGCAATTGTGCTTGACGATCGACAATCAGCACTTGACCGTCACGAACAGAATCCGGCGCCGCTTCGGCCGGCACCTGAATTAGCGTGGGCTCAGCGTGTGTCGATTCGGTCAGCTCAACCGTCAAGACCCCATCGGCGATGAAGTCACGGTAGCCTGAAAAGGCGAACGGCGTTCCATCGGCCAGGTAACCGGTAAGCACGCCATCGCTCATTCCATTGACGGAAACGCGGTCACCAACGTCGTGCAGGCCGGCCACCGGCTGGCCGTTGAAACGAAAGTCACTACCGTACACCAGCACCTCGCTCCCCGCTCTGGCCGAGAACTCGTTGCCGAGCCCCCCCCCTCGAATCGTAACGACATTGCCATCCCCTGCCCCCAAATTGGTCCCGACACGACCGCTAAACAGATCCAGCCGGGAGCCTTTGGTCAGGGAGAGCCGTCGACCAACGGTTCCGCCCAACACGTTGACGTCAACATAGAGTGCTGGAAACAGTCCGACACCCAAGTTGTACAGATCGGGAAGGGCCCCTCCTTCGTAAATATTGAACTGCGTGTAGAAATGCACCGAATCAGGAACGGGATCGTCCGGCAGATTGATGACATGATTGACTTGTCCCAGCAAATCTGCTGCAACGGTCGCACAGATGGCTGCGATCAGCGCGCACCGGTAGCGCCAAGCCGTGAAATGAGAAAACATGACCGATAACTCCTTCTCACTTGAGAAAACGTAGTGCCCCTGCCGTTTCCTCGTGCGATGGGGAGTCGACGAAAATGATAAAATAGATGAATCCCACGCTTGCGCATTTCATCACACGAGTTCGCCGTAGGATACACGATTGACGAGGCTCTGGCAAAATTCCACGGCTGTCCCCAGCCGTATATGGCCCGCCCCCGTGCCGAGTCGCCCGGCCCGAGCGACAGTTTGTTGGCTAGCAACGGACCACGACTAGCGGCGAACTTACCGTCCAACCGGACAAACCGGTTGGGGCGGGAAGGGATCTCATCGCAAAAACCCATCCCACTGATCGGGCGCGACGGTGGCCAATTGAAAAGCGAAACGGCTGCCGGTCGCCAGGTGCAAGACAGCCAATTCTACTTTATCCACGACCAGTATCAACGCGCGCAGGAAAGACTGTGCACGAAAGATGTACAGCTCGTCAGTCTCGGCCATGAACCATCGAGGCCAATGGTCGAGCCGGGGGAATTCGCCGAGGATCCGCGCCATATGTGCATCGCTTTTGGAAACGGCTTGCAATCGTCGACACGCGGTGCAGCGGTGTCGTTTCAGCAACTTGGCACGGATCGATTGCTGACACGACACGCACCGCTCCGTATATTCCTCGGACAACGGCGGTTCGGAAGCGGGTCGACCGTCGCTGGAATCAACCTTCGGATTGGACTGTGAGCGCTTCATGCTTTTCCCACAAACATGCACTTTTTTATCCTACCGGGAGCTTACTGGCGGCTCCGGGGATCTCCTGAACATACCGAGGAACGGCATAGCCGGGCAAGCGTTCCTGTAGCTGGCGGATGATCAATCGACCTTCGTCGATGGGCACCTCGAAATGTGCCGCACCGGCCACGCGATCCAGTTGATGCAGGTAATAGGGGGTCACTCGCAGATCGACGAGGCGTTCGCAAAGTTCGGCCAGCGTGTCGACATGATCGTTCACACCGCGAAGGAGCACAGCTTGGTTGAGGACGGGGATTCCGGCATCGACGAGGCGGCCCAGGGCAGCACCGGTTACGGCATCCAATTCGCGGGGATGGTTGGCGTGGACCACGAACCAGGGGACGAGTCGAGAGGCGCTGAGCAGATCGATCAGTTGGTCCGTAACGCGTTGGGGGATGACGATCGGCAAGCGGGAATGGATCCGGAGTCGGCGGAGGTGTTGGATTTCGGCCAGGCGGGAGGTCAATTCGGACAATTGGCGATCGGGCAGCATCAGGGGGTCGCCGCCGCTGAGCAGAACCTCGTGCAAGGTGGTATCGGCGGCGATCTGTGCCAGGGTTTGCTCCCATTGGGCGGGGGTAGCAGCAGCTTCGGAATAGGGAAAATGTCGACGAAAACAGTATCTGCAATGGACAGCACAAGCTCCGCTTAATACCATCAAGGCTCGCCCGGCATATTTTTGCAGCATTCCGTGTCCGAGGTGGACGTGGTTTTCGCCCAGCGGATCGGCGGAAAACCCGGCGATCGTGGCCGATTCGGCCGCGATGGGGAGGACTTGCCGCAGCAGCGGATCATCGGCGTTTCGCCGCTCGATCAGGCTCAGATAATGGGGCGGCACGAAGACGGGGAACTGGCCGGTTGCCTCGTTGGAACCGTCGACAATGGAGGGGGTCAGCTGCAGGATTCGGCACAATTCGGCCGCGTCACGCACGGCGTGACGCAGCGACGATTGCCAATCGAGCTCGGCGGCACCCGACATGGGCGGTCGGGCTGAGTTGCCGGGGACAGGATGCTGGGGTAACGATACAATGGTCATAGAATCTGTGGCGGATCTGTGGCCAACGGAGAATTTGGGTAATCTACCAGATTCTGACAATATTCGAAACACAACTAGAATCAGGAAGAAGGGACGTGGGGACGTACAACACCAGCGATTTTCGTAAAGGGCTGAAGATTCAGATCGATGGCGAGCCCTATTTGATGATTGAGTGCAATTTTGTGAAGCCTGGCAAGGGGAACGCCTTGTACAAGTGCAAGTTACGAAATTTGGTCCGCGGCACGGTCCTGGACCGGACGTACAAGGGCGGAGACACGTTGGAGTCAGCAGATGTCGAAGAAATCGACGTGCAATACTTGTATCGCCAGGGTGATCAGTTCGTGTTCATGGACAACAAAAGTTATGAGCAATACGAGTTGCCGGCGGTGCAGGTTGACGAGACATGGAAGTATTTGAAAGAGGGCCTGATCTGCTCGATCGTGTTGTACAACGGCAATCCGATTTCGATTTCGCCACCGAACCATGTCGAATTGACTGTGGAATATTGCGAGCCGGGAGCGAAGGGGAACACGGCGACGAACGTCACCAAACCGGTGAAGGTGGAGACGGGTGCGGAATTCCTCTGCCCGGCGTTCATCGACATTGGTAACGTCATCAAGATCGACACGCGGACGGGGGAGTACGTCGAACGGGTCAGTGTTAAAGCGTGAATCTAGTGGCCGATGCATTGAAGATCGAATTCGGTCCATCGGCCAGCTGGACACATCTGGCCAAGTACGCGGCACTGCTGCGAAAGGCGCGGGAATTCTTTGAGCGTCACGATTTCCTGGAGGTCGTGACGCCCATACTATCACGTGACACTGTTGTGGATCGACATCTGGACCCACTGCGGGTGGTGATGTACGCCGATCCTCGCCAGGTGAGCGAGGGAGCCGAGTGGTATCTGCAAACATCGCCCGAGTTCCACATGAAGCGGTTGCTAGCGGCGGGCGCGCCGGCGATCTATCAATTCGCACACGCCTTCCGTGCCGGCGAACGGGGGCAGCACCACAATCCAGAATTCCTCATGCTCGAATGGTACGTCCCCGGCCAATCGCAACTCGCAGCCATGCAGATGCTGTCCGATTTGGCGAACCACTTGCTCGAACAGGGAGAAGCCGAACGGATCACCTATCGCGACGCTTTTTTGTCCCTCGCCATGGTCGATCCGTTCGATGACCCCGTGGCGAAGATTGCCGCAGCAATCACAAGTAACCCATCACAATCTCCGTTTCCGCTGGACGAGGCCTTTCGCGATGATTGGCTGGACTGGTTGCTGGTGGAGCGAGTTGAACCCCAACTGGGTCGACAGCGTCCGACAATTCTCTATGACTATCCATCCTCGCAAGCCGCACTGGCGCGATTGCGGCCCGGTGCGGCTGGCAGCCCAGCAGTGGCCGAGCGATTTGAACTCTATTGGCAGGGGGTGGAACTAGCCAATGGTTATTGTGAATTGTGCGATTCCGAACAACTTTGCCAACGATTCGAGGAGAACAACCGCTTGCGTCAGCAGGACGGTAAACAGCCGTTGCCGATCGAAAGCGGGCTCTTGCACGCCATGCGGCAGGGGTTGCCGGAATGCTCGGGAGTCGCACTTGGTTTCGATCGAGTCGTGATGTTGGCGGTGGGCGCACCATCGCTCGATGATGTGATGGCATTTCCTTACGACCGGGCATAATCTTGGCAGCAGGGGGCGTGCGATGCGACGAAGGCCAGAAGACGAATGCGTCCGTGGTGTTGAGGTATCGGCGTCCGTGACCCAACCTCACGCCGCCCCGATCTTTCTCAGCTCGGTCTACCGCTGCGTCGATACGCAGCAGGCCGATGCAATTGCCGAACAGCGGGCCGAAGGGTTTGTCTATCGACGTGACGCACATCCAAATGCCACGATGTTGGCTCACAAGTGCTCGAGCATCCACGGTGCCGCGTGGGCTCATGTTACGTCGTCGGGCATGGGCGCGCTGGCGGCGTTGTTGCTGGCCGAAATGAAGGCCGGGGAACATCTCGTTGCCAGTCGCCAGATGTACGGACGAAGCCTGCAATTGCTGGAGACCGAACGGGTTCGCGGGACTTGTGACTACTCGCTGGTGGATATCAGTAACGAGGACGACGTTGGTGCCGCGATGCGGGAAAACACGCGGTGGGTGTTGGCGGAAACGATCAGCAACCCGTCGCTCCGAGTCTGCGACATTCGCGAGTTGGCCGATCTTGCGCACCGTCACCAGGCGCGGCTGGCAATCGATAATACGTTCGCGTCACCAATGCTCTGCCGGCCGTTGGAGTTGGGGGCCGATGTCGTGTGGGAAAGTGCAAGCAAAATCATCAACGGCCACGGCGATGTGATCCTGGGATGGCTGTGCGGCACGGACGAAACGACGCACAGACAGCAACTGGGCCATCGCGCGGAACTAACCTCCCTGTCATCGAATGTGGCCGCGGCGATCTCGACGTACGGACTGGCAAGCAGCCCCTTCGATTGTTGGCTGGCACTACGCGGGCTGGCGACGTTGCCGCTGCGGTGCGAACGAGCGGTCGATAATGCCAGACGCGCCGCCGAAATGTTGCAGGGACATGCGCAGGTGCTCACGGTGCTATACCCAGGCCTTGCGAATCATGTGGATCATCCGCTTGCTCAGCGACAGTTCGGTGGGCGCGGCGGATATGTTGTGACATTCACCTTGCAGGGAGGTCGAGCGGCGGTTGACCAGTTCATGCGCGCCGCTGAGAAACTTCCGTTCTGCCCGTCGCTCGGCGACGTCAATTCGACCGTTAGCCATCCGATGAGCACGAGCCATCGGCAATTGAATGCCGCCGCACAACAGTCTTTGGGAATCGACGGGGGAACGATCCGCTTGTCGCTGGGAACTGAAAGCTGGGATTGGTTGGAGGAGGTCCTGCGTGCCGCATTGGAGAACGTGTCCCGTTGACACGAAGGAGCGAATCTGCGTCGGCATCCAAGATCGCACGATTGTCACGATTGTACGATTGTACGATTGTACGATTGTACGATTGTACGATTTTCACAACTCCACATTTGAACTAGACGTGACCAACGAGTAGGGTATATACTTCCGTTTCCGGAAATTGTATCCCGCGTTGGTATCCCGCGTTGATCGTGTTCCATATCCAGTAAAAAGCAGAAAAAGACGAATACAGGAGAGCCTACAGGAAGCCTATGGTAAAGAGTGAAGAACCACTAGAAGTTGAAGGCGTCGTGATGCAGGCGCTGGCAAACACGCGTTTTCGCGTGCAATTGGACGATGGGCCGATGGTGATGGCACACGTCGCGGGAAAGATGCGGAAACACTTCATCCGTATCGTCCCGGGTGATCGAGTCCGTGTCGAGCTATCTCCATATGACCTAACCAAGGGTCGTATCACTTTCCGCGAACGATGACCGTTTCGCCGATCGCGCCATCATCGAAATTGTGTATCGAAATTGTGTCGAAGGTGGCTTCTCCCTCGCAGATTTTGCCCTGAAACGCCGGCCTGTGGTCGACTCGTTGTTTTGTCGTAGCCGGGGCCTCTCTCTTGCTAGCAGCGGAACGGTGAATTTGACCTGAAATTGTTACTAAACGGGTGAAATTGGCCGTGACGACAAGATTTTCTCGCGAGTGTCGAAAACCCTCGGAGCTGGGCGCGGGTATTTCCTTTTAGTACGGCCGCAGGTAGCTTCCAGATTGCTATTTGTAATTATTGGTCGAGATCGCAATAATTGCGGTCTTGCCCATTGCATTCACAATCATCGAAAAGAGGAGAGTCCGGTGAATTATTCATGGATTTTTGTAGGCCGACGGTTGCTCGCGGCAGTCGTTGGCGTGCTGGCAGTTACTGGGATGGCATGTGGCCAGAACAAGCCGATCGCCGTCGTTTCGCTGGCCAGTGTCGACGGACTGCTCAACGACGTATCGTACGTGGCAAAAGCGGCGGGATACGGCGACTTTGCGACACAGATCTCGCAGCAAGCGACGATGATGACCAACGGGATCGACCGAAGTCGCCCGTTAGGATTGGCGTTATTGACCGATGGTGATCAATTCATCCCCTTGGGTCTAGTGCCAGTCAAGGACTTGGCGGCGGTGCTGCGAGGTTTGGAGATGCAGTTGGGCAAGCCTCAACCGATGGACGACGGCATCTTGGAACTGCAGGGGCCACGTCCGATATACCTAAAAGAAAATAACGGTTGGTGCTTTGTGGGACAAACACCAGGTTCCTTGCGGAAGTTGCCCGAGAATCCCGCCGGGTTATTGGAAGGGCTAAATGAAACGTTCGACATAGGCATTCGGGTCCACGTACAGAACATTCCACAGGCGTACCGCGACATTGCCATCAATCAAATCAAGGTCGGAATCGAAGACCAGTTGGAGAACTTGCCTGAGGACGACGCGGATGCGGCTGTTCTGCAGCGTGAGATGTTGAAGAATCAGGTTCGGCAGTGGGAGACATTGCTGAGTGAAACGGACCAGCTGACATTTGGGATCAACATTGATCAGGCAGCAGGTGGAGCGTTTCTGGACACGATCTTCACCGCGGTCACCGGCACGGGGACGGCCCGCAAGTTGGCGATGATGCAGGATTCTCGCACGAACTTCTCGGGATTCTCAGTTGACGGCGCGGCGATCACGATGAACCTAAGTGGTCGCATTGCGGACGATGATATTGAGCAGGCCAAGACAACATTGGCGGGACTCAAGAAACAGGCTGCCAAGCAGATCGAGAACGACGCGGATCTGCCCGACGAGGCATCGAAACAGGCAGCCATCAAGTTGATCGACGGTTTTTTCGCCGTGATTGAGGAAACGCTGGCGACTGGCAAAATGGACGGCGCCGGGTCGGCGATCATTAACGGCACCGATTTGACACTTGTTTATGGAACACACGTCGCCAGCGGCGACAAACTCGAGGCGTCGCTAAAGGAACTAGTCGAGCTGGCGAAGAAGGACCCGAATTTCCCGGGCATCAAATTCAATGCCGCTCAACACAACGGCTTGCGCTTCCACGCCATGCAGATCCCCATCCCGGAGGAAGAGGAAGCTCGCAAGTTATTTGGTGACAAACTGAATGTCGCGATCGGCGTCGGTGAGGACCAGGTCTGCGTGGGAATTGGCAACGACTGCGTCAAGTATCTCCGCACTTGCATCGATGGTTGCACCAAGCAAAAGCGGACCGATCCGTTCCATACGAATGTTTGCCTATCACAAGTGCTACGGCTCGCGGCGAGCATCGGCGAAGAAGAAAGCCTCGATAGCATCGCGAAGGTTTTGGAGAACTGTGGCGGTAAGGACAACGTCGTGATCTCAGCCAAACCGGTAAGCGACGGCGCCATGTATCGGATTGAGATTCAGGAAGGCGTGATCGAAGCCATCGGGAATGCGGCTGGCCAGCGAGCGGCAGTTCAGTAGTGGCACAAGCCTGGCTTCCTACGTGTAAGTAGCTACGTGTAGGCAGCTACGTGTAGGCAGCTACGTGTAGGCAGACCAAGTAGCACTTTGGGATCTGACGTGGGCGACCGTTACAGTCGCCCACGTTTTTTTATGTACCGAAGGATCAGAGGTGTTCTTTCAAATCTCATCGGCCTCCGCCCGCAACTCTGCCAACAATGGCGACGTCCCGTGCAATTCCGTCCAAGAGGTGATGTAAGACCAATCGCACGTCGCGCCGGACACGGAAATGACATTAACGTCGAGCGAGGTACACCGTAAACATTGCTGGAAAAAGCGCCCACAATAACGTACTCAATGCCGACCGCCTCCATTCGCTCCAGCACCAAGGCAACGGCCTGTTCGCTAATCATGTGAGATTCAATTCGCCGACGAATGAGTAGATTCCGCGTTCCTCTCGGCGACGCTGCACGTCGATGCGGCGTTGCACTTCAGCCTCCACCGGCTCGGGCTACCTTCGACTGCCGAAGGGAGCGTTGTTAGGCCTGTGTTTGCGGGTCAGGAATCATTGGCGATGCATTCGGTCAAATCAGGGTGTCGGTCAGTCTCCCCAAGTATAGCGTTTTCCGGCAATCGCCACGGCTTGTCATTTGATCGCGAAGTGGCCAAGAGGGGTTCGCAAAATCATCTCGGTCCCCCTAAAATATACCACCTGGCGTGCCTGATGTCGGGGCACCAAAATGACCCACCGATCCGTTGCCGATGATTCTCTCATGACTACTGCCACACCGTCCGATCGTACCACTTCTGATCGTACCGCTGCCGCCAAGCCTCTCCCCTTTACGCGGGCGCAACTGGAAGAAATAACGCGCCAATACCCCACGCCGTTTCACATTTACGACGAGCGCGCGATTCGCGCCAATGCTCGAGCTTTGAACGCGGCTTTTGCTTGGAGTCCTGGATTTCGGGAATATTTTGCCGTCAAGGCGACACCCAACCCGCACCTGCTGGCAATCTTGCGCGAAGAAGGGTTCGGCGCCGATTGTTCCAGTGCCATCGAACTGATGTTGGCAAAAGCCGTGGGTATGTCGGGCGACGACATCATGTACACGTCGAACAACACGCCTGCCAAAGAATTCGTGATGGCCCGCGAACTGCAGGCGATCATCAACCTGGATGATCTCACCCATGTCGAATACTTGAACCGGCATGCGGGAATGCCATCGCAAATCTGCTTTCGGTATAACCCAGGTCCGCTACGTGAAGGGAATGCGATCATCGGCAAGCCGGAAGATGCCAAGTACGGTCTGACTCGCGAACAACTGTTCCAGGCCTATCCGCTGGCAAAGAAACTGGGCGCCCAAACATTCGGCCTGCATACGATGGTAGCATCAAATGAATTGAATCCAGCTTTTTTTGTGGAAACGGCGCGGATGTTGTTCGAGTTGTGCGTGGCGTTGAAAGAACGAACGGGGATCTCGATCGGCTTTATCAATCTGGGAGGGGGCATCGGCATCCCGTATCGACCCGGTCAACAACCGGTTGACTTGCAGGCGGTCAGCGATGGAGTCCGAGCGGCCTACGCAAAATGCATCAAACCGGCGGGCCTCGCACCGCTCCGTATCTTGATGGAGAATGGGCGAATGGTCACCGGCCCTTACGGCTATCTCGTGACGCGAGCAATTCACGAAAAGCATATTTACAAGGAGTATGTTGGCGTGGATGCCTGCATGGCCAATCTGATGCGACCAGGAATGTACGGCGCGTACCATCACATTACCGTGATGGGTAAAGAACAATCGCCACACGATCACGTGTACGATGTCGTTGGTTCCCTGTGCGAAAACAACGACAAGTTTGCG
>JAGQPD010000464.1 GCA_020426865.1 Planctomycetales bacterium | reverse complement strand
GTCCACCCAAAGTTCGCGAATTCTCGCACGACTTTATTTGCGTTAGTCGACGAAAAACGTCTTCCCAATAGATGCCAGTTGCGAATTGGAAGGCTAGCGTAATCAGCGTCGTGAATCACCCACGAAAAGGGAGGCAACTCAATACACCGATCGACGATGTTAGTAAGATGGCCATTGTCATGCCCATTAATGGTGCTCGCTGATGCTATTTCACAATCTAGTATTCTGTTTAGTTCAGCAAGAATTAGCGAGTCTTGCAGAATTCCCGAGCTAGCGGCAATTAAAGTAATTGAGTGTTGTTGCATTAGATCTGATCGTATACATGAAAATGGAATTGCGAGTCTTGCGGATCTTGCCACCTGACATGTGAGTCGCCGGGCTGAGGCCTGTGGAAATTATGATAGTCCATTCGAAACAATGGTTGCGGGTCTCTGAACCCATCGGGCTGAAAACTTATCCCCCAAACAGTTCCATGCTTTTTGGGGCCTCTACCGAGTTGCACCGAGATTCCAACCTTCTTGCCAGCGAAATCGATACTAATCGGAAGTCGTATCACGCGCGAGAACGGGAAAGGTATGCCGTCTGGAATCGGAAGCAGTAGCACAATTCGTGGACGTCTGTTTCGATTCAGAATAGATTGAATGCCCTTGAGAAGTTGAGGGCGGATGATAATCTCGTTGGCTATCTTTAGGGCGTTTCGCGACATTGATTCCGCAGCATCACTCCAGAAGCTTTGGGAAAACAGTTTCCTGGCTCCCTGAAGTGGGTTGTTGCGAAAATGAGACAGGTAGTTGTTGATTTGTTGGCGAAGTATGGAATATATATTTCCATTACTCAATGTTTGAAGAAACTGGATCGTCTCAATTGCCGTCTGAACCCTATCGACTGCAGTATATGCGCGCCCGATCGCTTGTGTTACGCGGCCAAAGGTTTGCGCTCGAGCGTTAATCGAGGAAACCACGCTCGCGATCGTTACTAACCCACTTGGATCAGCATTCCCAACTGGCTCCGCATGCACGTACAAGTACTTGTGCAAACTCTGCGGATCGCTGTTATTTCCCGTGAATGGATCGACCCGATTGAACCTGCCTGTGTTGGGATCATAGAATCTGGCGCGGAGGTATTGCCAGCTGGTCTCGATGTCGGTCCATTCGCCGCTGTAGAGGAGCGAGGTGCCGGCGGTGGCGACTGTCCAGAGTCCAACCGGGTTGCCGTAGGCGTCGTAGTCGTATTGCTGGCCGCTGATGATGGCGCCGTTGGTGTCGACCAGGGCACGCGTCGAGCCGTGACCGTCGGCAAGCAGGAATTGCGTTACCCCGGCCGTAGTTTGCGCAACGACGTCGTGACCCAAGAGATAGGTGGTTTGCTCGGTCCCTTGAGAATCTGCTTTGGTCTCTTCGAGTACCTGTGCATATCCCGTTGGATTACGCTCGGCGATCAGGAACGTTGACGTGCTGATGACGGAGCCATTCGTCGGATCCAGTTCTCTCACTTCAATCCGTATGCCGTTGTGGTTGTACGCGTAGCGCTGGGCAAATGCCGCTCCCCCTTCCTGGTTGCCGCTGACCTCCTCCAAACGACCACGGTCGTTATACGAGTAAGCAATTTCCGAAACAATTTGATCGATCGGGTCCGTTATGGTCTTGCGGCGCAACTGCGTCTGCGATCCGCCATAACCGATCGTTGTCGCGTCGTCGTACTCGTAGAAGGTTTTGCTCTTCACTGCGCCAACGCCGTCGGATTGTACTTCGCGCAATAGCCGATCGTTGTCGTCGTAAAAATACTGGATGGCGCGGTCCACCGTCGGGTCTGCCACCGCCCCTCCCAGATCCGTATCGTGGGTCTTTCGCAGGCGATTGCCAACCAGGTCGAATTGATAGTGGTCCAGGTAATCAAGCGTTTCGCCCGGACCGTCGAAGCGTTCTTCCACCAACCGCCCCAAATCGTCATAGAACCAATCGATCGTCGTGTTTTCCGCCTGGCCGAGTTTTTCTTCGATGGCATGCGTGCGTCGGCCCAGCAGATCCAGCTGGTAGCTGTATTTGGCAAGTTGTGTCGCGCCGCCAGATGTTTGCGTTAACTGAACCAGGCGATTCGCGCGGTCGTAATCATAGTCGGTCACAACTTCGGTTACGTTCTGGCTTGCGTTACCCGTCGTGACCGTATTGAGATTGCCCACCAAATCGTACGTGTAGACGACGGCGCTGGCGGTGTCCGCATTGACGCTGGTCATCCGACCGAGCGAATCATAGTCGTACACCAGGTCCGAGTCGTCCGTCCATAGCCGATCGAGCAATCCTGTGGCATCGTCGTAATCGTAGTGAATTGTCCCCTCGGGCAATGTCTCAATGTCGAGTTGGCCGAATTCGTCAAAGTCGTAGCTGGCCGTGCGAACTCCTGGTCCGGTGACCTCGACGACGCGGCCGAGCGTATCGTACGTGGTCAGGATTTCGGTTGATGGTGTCATCGGATCCAAAGTGACGCGCAAGTACTGCAGCGTGGGAGCTTGACCAAGTGGGACTTGTCCATAGTAACGCATGCTCGACTGCCTGCCGCCGCCCGCCGGTGTATTGTCGTAAAGGTAGCTGGTGATGCGTCCCTCGAAGTCGATCGAATAAGCCAACTGTCCATAGCCGACGGTATCGATGCCGGTGCCTTGCGGTATTTCATCACTATAAAACCAACGTTCCTCAAAGTCACCCACTGTCGCGGATGAAACACCGAGCGGGAGTGTCCGAGTGATCTGTCGATGCTGTGCGTCGTACGTGAAAACGGTACTTGTGGTATCCGTGAGGCGGGCTGGATCGAAATCTTCAGCGAGACTGCGTTGATACGCCACGTAGTCCGTTCCGGCCGCAGTTTTTCGCAGGTAAATCACCGCGCTGCCTACCAAAAGGGCATTCGTAGTGATCCTGGTTTGGTTTCCGTATTGGTCGTATCCATATTCGTATCTTGGGTGTGCCGTCGAGGCGGTGACCGATGGAATATGGAGATGCCGGATATCGACGGCTGGCAAGTTGACGGCGGCGAGCCGCCCGGCGTCGTCGTATTCATACGTGGTTTCGAGGACATCGGAGTCATTTACTGCCATTTCGACCTGGAAGATGTTCTCGCGCTGCGCAACGCGACGGCCCAGTTTATCGTAGACCGTCTCGGTGCGGATTCGGACATCTTCCGGCTGGCCATCGATCAACATCGTGACGACCGGCCCAATCGCGGCCGTCTGTCTCCCGACAGCGTCGTACTGGTAATTGGTAATCTGTTCATCCGTAGAAGCGATTGCGGCGAAGATATCGAACCGGGGGCGCAACGGATCGGACGGATTCTCAAGATCTGCCGCAACCAAAGTGTCAATATCCACGGCAACATTGGTGCGAGATTCCAGTAGACGGCCGGTTGCGTCGTAAACGTAAGTGGTTACGCCACGGATGTTGTCGTTCGTGCCGATGCGGACCACCGGCCCCAGAACAGCGATCTGTCGCCCAGCGACATCGTAGTAGAAATCCGTTCGGGCACCCAGTGATGTGGTGGAATATTTAACTCGGCCCTGATCGTCGTAGACCGTGGTGGAGACAGCGGGAACGGCGAAGGACTCTTGAGCCAACGGATCCAAAACAGACTGCAGCTCGTTCGGGTTGACGGCAGCGTTTGGATCGCGTTGGATAATATCGATCTTGACCGACTGCAGTCGTTCGGTGGCGACGACTCGTCCCAGTAGATCGTAGGTTGTACGGCTACCGGGAACGGCGGCTCCGACGAGCCCCGTAAAGTTTTCCGGATCGACGGCGGTTGTGGCGATCTCGTAGGGATCGGTGGAGGCGATGAGGCGGCCGTTGTTGTCGTAGGCCGATTGGCTGATTACGTATTTTGCAGTGCCGCTATTGTCTTTCGCGGTACTAATCGACGCGATTTGCAGGCCGCGCAAATCGTAGATCGTCCACGACATACCGCCGTTCTCGTCGGTGGTACTTTCGACTTGCCCCCGATCGTCGTAGGAAGTCTGCGACGTTGATGCGAGGGTATCGTTGATATACCGCTGAGCACTCGTCAGTCGATCGTCATTATCGTGGATGGATTGCGAGCGAATTTCCACGTTTTCAATGATGGGCGTATTTGGATCGTCCCAAAAATAGCTGGTGGACGCCAGATTTCCATTGTCGTCGTAGGAATAGAATGTGGAATGTCCATCGATGTTCTGCGTCTGATGCAGTCGTCCTTCCGCGTTGTAGGCCATGGTGACCAGCGCACCGTCGATTCCCAACTGAAAGGTTTTTTCCAGATTTCCAGCCGTGTCGTAGCGGAGTTCCGTGACGGACCCGTCTGGGGCCTTGGTCCAAACAAGCTGACCCGTTTCGGGATTGAAGAGGTTGTAGGTCGTGTTGTGGAGCGGATCTTCGATGGCTTCCGGGTTGCCGAAGGCGTCGTAGGGCCCGAAGTTCGTTACATTCCCCAGGGCATCGGTTACGGAAAGAATACTTCCATCGACATCGTATTCCGTCTGAGACTGCCAGATCGTTGTCGTGGCGGTCGCGTTGGCCTCGGTGAACCCTGCCGCGGCTACTTCCAACGCCACGCCCTCTTTGTATGACTGAACATCGCGCGATGATGGCGTGTTTATTTCGTCATGATAAGTTGTCTCGTAGTCCGTGATCCGAAAACGATTGGAGTCAACTCGCTCGATGCGGCGCTCGACATCGCCTCGTGCGTTACGATAGACCTGTGTATCGGTCCCGTTGTTGGTTACCGTTTCAATCGTGCCGCCATTCGTACTTCCCAGGTCATACGTAAAACTGGCACTCGATTCCGCGCCATCG
This sequence comes from Planctomycetales bacterium, assembly GCA_020426865.1. Taxonomy (GTDB): domain Bacteria; phylum Planctomycetota; class Planctomycetia; order Pirellulales; family Pirellulaceae; genus JAGQPD01. The sequence continues at coordinate 1,114 of JAGQPD010000464.1, read as the reverse complement.
GTGAGCGATTCTAGTTTGCCGTCGGGGGTGAATGTTGCCTGCAAGATTCGCACGCCGCCAGGCCCCTCGATTCGGCTCAAGAAGTGAGCGGGCGAAAAGGGGGCTCCGTTTTCGTCGATGCTGTAATACAGTGTTGTCTGTTCGTTTTCACGATTCGTTACCGAAACGAGGTCTCCGCTGTTGTCGTATTGATAGACGATCTCATGGCCCTTGGGATCGATAACTTTCGTAATGCGACCTGTTGGATCGTTGCGTTCGATCTGAATGCGTGTCAACGGGGTGTTGTTACCGTCGAACGCTGCAATTTCGTCGTTGGTCACGGAGATCCGGCCGCCTGTAGGCGTTCGAATGCTGGTCAACTCGCCGGTATCCCCGTCGATCAGAAAAACGGTACCATCACGGAGCCGCAATTGATAATCGATCTCCCATTGTCGCGATCCTGGGTGGAAGGGTATACCGCTGACGCGGAATTCTCCGTCGTAGGGACCACCGTCGTCGGTGACGGACACGTAACCGCCCGCATCGCGTCCCACCAAGCTTAACGTGCTCTTGGTGCCAGAGAGCGACTCGATCTCCAGTTCCCAAAGATTGGCCAAACCAAGGATGCCGCCAACATTCAGGCCACCGTCATCCACGGGCACCGCCTTGATAAGGAAATTTTCTTTGCTTCCGTCGGGCATGGTGACGGTGATCTGCGAGCCGTGTTTAAAAGCGGGCTGGAAGCCGGCGTAGCCATCGACGTCGGTATCGACGCTCGTCTTGAGGTTAACGCCCAAAATGTCGAGTTTCCATCCGTGTCCGAAGTCGCCATTCTGCGCAGCACGATTCGTGTTATAGGTGCGGCGGATCGTGATTGGTAGATTTCCGATGGGGACGGTCAGGTCGTCGAAGGAAAGCTCGAATTCCCCGATTTTGCTCCCTGGGCGATCGATCGACACCAGTCGTGCACCGCTTGCGGACGAGCCGTCGATTGACCAGGCGGTTAGCTGTAGCGTATACGTTCCGTTAGGGATCTCGCGCGGATCAAGGACTGCCATCGCAAGCGTTACTGGAGCTACCCCGGTGGCCACAATTACTCACAATCAAGTTGCGCTACTCAACCGGGCACGCTAGG
>JAGQPD010000463.1 GCA_020426865.1 Planctomycetales bacterium | reverse complement strand
CGGTGAAGATGCAGCTCAGCAGCGAATTGGCACCTAAGCGGTTGGCGCCGTGATACTGATAATCACATTCTCCGATGGCGTAAATGCCAGGAACGTTGGTGACATGGTTTTTGGGTGAGCCGGCGGTGAGGCCTCCTTCTGCATTTACGGAGTAGTCGGCCCATAGTCCGCCCATGGAATAATGGACGGCGGGGAAGATCTTCATCGGCACTTCCCGCGGATCGACGCCTTGGAACTTTTCGTAGATCTCGAGAATACCACCAAGTTTTCGATCGAGTTCATGACGAGGGATATGTGTCAGGTCGAGATAGACGCATTGCCGGTCCGTTTCCACGCTCAATCCTTCGTTGACGCAGACGTTAAAGATCTCACGCGTTGCAATATCGCGTGGCACGAGATTGCCATACGTCGGGTAGCGTTCCTCCAGGAAGTAGTACCGTTCCTTTTCCTGGATCTCTTTGGGTGGACGGCGGTCATGAGGTGTTCTTGGGACCCAAACGCGTCCCCCTTCACCGCGAGCGGATTCGCTCATTAGACGCAATTTATCGGCGCCGGGAATGGCCGTGGGATGGACCTGGATGAATTCACCGTTGGCGTAATGGACACCAACCTGAAAGCACCGGCTGGCTGCACTTCCCGTACAGGCCATCGACATGGTCGACCTTCCGTAGATCAACCCGCACCCTCCGGTCGCCAGCACGGTGGCATCGGCGGGGAACGCCCGGATTTCCATGGTAACAAGATTCTGCCCAACGCACCCGCGGCAAATGCCCTGGTCATCAATGATCGGGCTCAGGAAATCCCAGAACTCGAATTTTCTGATCTTCCCTTCCGTTTCCCATCGCCGAACTTGTTCATCCAAGGCGTACAACAGTTGCTGCCCGGTTGTGGCGCCCGCGAACGCCGTTCGTTTGTAGAGTGTCCCGCCGAAACGACGGCGATCGAGGAAGCCCTCACCGGTGCGATTGAAGGTGACACCCAATCGGTCCATCAAGTCGATCACCCGCGGAGCCCAATACGCCATCTCCTTGACAGGCGGCTGGTGCTGCAGAAAATCGCCGCCGTATACCGTGTCATCGTAATGTTTCCACTCGTCGTCGCCCAATTGACGGGTCTGGTCGTTGACGCTGTTAATGCCGCCCTGAGCACAAACGCTGTGAGAACGTTTGACAGGTGTCAGGCTCATCAAATCAACGTCGATTCCGAGTTCTGCCAATTCCATGGCAGCGGCCAGCCCTGCTAATCCGCCGCCGACAATCATTACTCTTGGTCCAGCCATTGTTAGTTCGTTTCTCCGCGAGTGAGGTTGCGGGCATCTTGCTGACTTGCTGCGGCGGTCATCTGCTCGGATTCGTGGTCCTCGCCAGAACGCTTGTGATCGTTCGGGGTCACCTCGCCGGTACTTACTCGAGCCTCATACATTTGGTTCTCAACTTCACGAGCCGCTTCGACGTCGATACGATTCATGCCTACCAGCGAACTCAGACCGACGACGGCAAGGAGGACGCCGAAGATCGCACATGCGTAGTTGGCACGACGTTGAGCGGCTGGTGAGATCCATACCCCCCATGTGATCCCCATCGTCCACAAACCGTTAGCCAAATGATAAACACAAGCCAACACGCCAATACCGTACAAGACCGTAATCAAGGGCGAGGCTTGAACGGCTTCGCCCGCCGTCGAGGCGGCGTTGTAGGGCCGGAATTGCGCACCATTGAGTGGCTCAGCAACGTTGGCCAACCACTGCTCGTTGTGGAACCAGCCGTGCATGTGGAACACGTGCCACATGATGAAAGCGAACGCAATCATTCCCGTCAATCGCTGCAAAAAATAACGCACGTTGCCCGAATATCGGTAGCTGGAATTGTTGGGAAGGCCACCCCGGATGATGACCAAACCAAAAATTGCGTGGAACAGCAACGGAAGGAAAATGAAACCCCACTCCACCAGCGGCAGAATTGCCCCCAGACTGTGAATCTTATAGACCAGCCGTTGGAATGCCGCCGGCCCCTCCACGACGCTGGCGTTGGTCGTCAAGTGAACGACTATGTACGCACCCACCGGAATCAGACCACTTAACGAATGCAGACGACGAATCAAGAACTCGTGCCGCGCCAAAAATGATGCCTGTGCTGTGGGCTGCACTTTGAATACCTCGTGGGGGTTACCTCGTGTCAAGACTTTGGACCGTGGCGTCCATCGACCGCGTCCATTGACCACGATCTCCAGTAGTATAGGGGTCGTCGATGGTGTGGCAAGACCGGGGGATAGCCTCCCTAAATCAAGTTGTCCTCACGGCTTACGAAAAACGTCGAACGCCAAAATCGCTCACGGTTGCGCGTTTTCGCGCGCGATTCCACTTTCCTCAAAACCGTCAGATTCGGTAAAACATGTAAATCACGGGTTGACAACACAGATGTGTGGTATGAATTAATATGTTTCGTACTCCAATACGTCCCGTACTCGCAGCGCCAACCCACCGACGCAGACCAACGCCCCGGTTTCCGGTTGCTCCACCCTTCCCATCACCAGGTGGTCGCCGCCAATGATACAGACTCCCAGGCTATTGATTACCGATGACGATCGTGACTTCCGCGAGACGCTGGGAAGCGTTTTCGAAGCTCGCGGTTTCGAGACCATTTTGGCCGCTGACGGTACCGAGGCTCTGGCAATCGTTGGACAACGATCGATCCACGTCGGCGTTGTCGACTTCCATATGCCGCGATTGAACGGGTTGGAAACCGTTCGTCGACTGCGGCAGCAGGACATTTGCCTGCCGTTTATATTGGTTTCCGCGGAGCTAACCGAGGCGATACGAATACAAGCAGAACAATTCCATGTGTTCTCGGTGCTTTCGAAATCCGTAACCATCGCTGAGATCACGAAGGTTGTGCACCGTGCGATGCAGGATGTCTATAACTGGTCACCGGCGAATTAAGTCATGACGACGGTGGTGTTCGACCGTGTGTCCAAGGAGTTCGCTCAGGGAACTCGCGCTGTCGACGACTTGACGCTAAACGTTGACGACGGTGAGTTTCTGGCATTGGTTGGGCCCTCCGGTTGCGGCAAATCAACATCGTTGCGCATGCTTGCAGGGTTGGAATCCGTGACCTCTGGTACGATTCGCATTGATGACGCGGTGGTCAATCGGGTCAAGCCCAAGGATCGTGATATCGCCATGGTCTTTCAGGACTTTGCCCTCTATCCCCATCTGACCGTACGCGAGAACCTGGCATTCCCATTGCATTTGCGACGCAAGCCAAAATCGCAGATCGCGGATCGCGTCCGCTGGGCCGCCGAGAAGATTGGTATTCTCGATTTGCTTGACCGCCGTCCCGCGACTCTTTCCGGCGGCCAGCGACAACGGGTTGCACTCGGGCGTGCCATTGTCCGCGAGCCACGTTTGTTCTTGTTTGATGAGCCATTTTCCAACCTCGACCCGATGTCACGTGTGACCATGCGGACCGAACTGAAGCAATTGCACAGAGAACTGAATACCACGACGATCCACGTCACTCATGATCAAGAAGAGGCGATGGTGTTGGGCGATCGGGTTGCCGTCATGCACCGCGGTGTGGTTCATCAATGCGGCTCGCCCCAACAAATCTTTTGTCGACCCGCAGACCTATTAGTTGCGCAATTCGTGGGAAACCCTCCGATGAATACGCTGGAAGGAGAGCTCGTTGCCCGCGATTCGCAGTTGTGGTTTCACGGCAAAGGGGGCGACTGGCAGGTTCCCCAAGATTGTGCCCAGCATCTGCGCGAGCCGACGGGCTCCCAGCCCGTCATTTTAGGAGTGCGGCCGGAACACGTTGTCGTTGGCAAATGTGATACGGGCTCGATGTTTGAGGGAATCGTCGAGTCGGTAGAATGGCTCGGCCCATACTCCGACATTGCGATCGTTCTGGCGGATCGGCAGCGAATCTATTGTCGTAGCCACACCTGCCAGGTGGCCACTGGGGACAAAGTGAGATGGTCGCTTGCACCGCACGACGCTCATTTCTTTGAACCCAACATCGACGACCACGGCGACGTAACGCACTATGGACGCCGTCTGAATTGAAGACGGTTCGGTTCCGTTGCGTCGGTCTGGAGCGATCCATCCCCTTTGGCGGCCACTGATCCGACCGACCTCGCGTTAGAGATAGACTCTTCGGTTGTAGATATACCATTCCGCCAGCAGCACGACGATCGCCGCCAACAGAATCCATTGCCAGGTGTCACGACGAGTCGGTTGCCAGCCTGCTTGAGCGGCGACCTTCGTCCACGTCGTCTCAATGACGGGACGAGGCGGCAAGTCGCTTTCGACGGTATCGAACAAATTAACCGCGAACCGCTGCGTCGGTTCTCTGGACGACTTTTCGTAGACTTCGTAGATCCCGGTGGAGTCGGTATCGGTATACGAGTACGTATTCTGCGGTCCACGGCCAATTGTCGCGCGGTGGCCGTCGGGTGCTTTTACCTGCAGTTCTGGTACTGGCGTTTGCGCTCGCAACAGCACCGGTTTCCCCGGCTGTCCGGCCACGGTATCTGACAGATCTTCGGCACCACCGCCAAGGTATTCCAGGATATTGCGGGCAAACAACGGAAAACTGATGCGGCGCGGCCAATCGGTATTGGCGAATAGTTCTCCGTTTTCATCGGTGCCAAGGATGGAGCACCCAAGCACTGCATCCTGATAGCCACCACGGGGTGCCAAGACGAAGATGGGTCCGATATCGGAGTCCATCAACACAGTTTGCCCCTTCGGTCCGGTGACCGAGTGTCCTTCGGCGAAGCGGACATTTCCCATGGAGATGTATTTCATCAGTGGATGTGCGACGTCCAGATCGATGACGATGGGGCTAGGTTGCGTCTCTGATTTTGTCCATTCATTGCCAGGGGGGAGCGTGCCGATGAAGAGGGTGCTGGCCTGAGGCATTTTTTCCGGTGCACACTGATCGTAGATGATCAGGTCGTAAGCGGCTGAGTCCGAGCGTTCCATGTACTCAGGCGTCTTCAACACATCTGGCCCGTTCACCGAGATGTCCGCGATTTTCAGCGACGATTCAATTGCCAATACGGTTTCCAAGGCATTATTGCCGGGAGTCACTACGAGCACTCTCGCCTTTTGCGGAGGGTTCACCGTAGCGTAGGCGACGTTGTCCAGCGCCAGATCGTCGGTCACGTCCAATTGAAGTTTCAGTTGACCTTCCGAAAAGTCACTGAGAGAGAATTCGGTGCCTGCCGATTCGTATGCCGGTACATTGATCTCGGTCGCATCGAGCAGTTGGTCTTCGCCATCTTGGTTATCGAGCAGCATCGCGACGGGAATGGTGGCTTCGTTTTGGGAAAAGTTATGGATGCGAACAAAGGCTTGCAGTTGATCGGGTTGTTCGGGATTGCGGCCCGTGTTGAACCCTGTGATGGCAAAATTTGTCGCCGCGTCGCTTCCGACTGGCAAGAATACCGGACGTAGATTTCCCCACGCGAAGTCTGGAATCACCTGCAGACCACCGTCGGTGAGGATGTAGACATCGGCGGGCAGTGCCTCGGCAACTTGAACATCAATGCCGTTGCGTTCGCCGGAACGGCCAGGATTCGCCAATCCAGACGCGGCCTTTAGGGCCTGAGTTATGTCGCTTGTCCGTTGCGTCGGTTTGATGGCTTGCAGTTTTCGACGCAACTCACGTGTGTTGGTGGTAAATTCCTGTTCAATGAAGGCCTTGTCGGAAAAACTAACAATCATCGCGGCATCGCCGGACTTCATTTCAGAAATCAACGCGTCGACTTGCTTTTTGGCCTCATCCAGCCGCGACGTCCCCACATCCGTGGCGCTCATGCTGGCCGATGTGTCGACCATGAAGATAAACCGATTGCCTGTCAGTGACGTCCCCTGCCAATTCGGTCGGAGGCACGCGAGGATCAGCAGTGCGAGCACGATCAGTTGCAACAGCAGCAGCAAGTTTTGTCGCAATCGCTGCCACAGGCTGTTGACGTGCATATCCTCAATCGTGCGGTGCCATAGGTAGGTGCTGGGAACTTCCAACGGCTCGCGACGAAGCTTGAGGAAATATAATGCAATGATGACTGGAGGTATCGACAGCAGGATCAGCCACTGCCACCAATTCAGCATGCTAGAGAAGATTTCGAACATCAGCGGACCAATCCTCGTTGTCTCAGATAACTAGCGACAAGCCGCTCGACCGGGATATCGGTATTGGCCATCACATAGGACATGCCTCGTCGCACGCAGAACTCGCGAGCGCCATCGATAAACGCGGCCAGGGTGCGTTGATAGCGGTCGAGCAGCGGTTTGCTGACGGTGATCTCGGCGACGTCAGCGTCCTCGGAGTCGACCAGTTTCAGGTCGCCTTTGACGTCCGGATTGATTTCCTCGGGTGACAGGACATGGATCACGTACACATCCATCTGTTGTGCCACCAGATATCGCAACGCGGACTCGTACCCCTGTTTGTCCATAAGATCCGTGATCAGTACGAGGATCCCTTTGCCGCGATTGCGGATACAAAAATTTCGGATGGCATCGACGAGTGGAACGTTATCGCCGGGTGCGATTGAATGGATGTACTCGATCATGCGCCACAGGCTGGCCCACCCACGGAGAACCGGGCCTGGGTTCTTGTGCGTGGTGGCAAAGGACTCAATTCGCACGCGATCGGCGCGGCAGAGCCCGACGAACCCCAAAGCTGCTGCCAGCTGCTTGGCATATTGCAGTTTCGACGGCTCGCCGAAATCCATGGACATACTACAATCGATTAAGCTGAAAAAGTGCAGGTCTTCTTCTTC
>JAGQPD010000462.1 GCA_020426865.1 Planctomycetales bacterium | reverse complement strand
CAGCGAGTTGTGGGCGACCGGCAGCGTCACACCAGGTGGCATCGGGTTGTCGTTGTTGTCCTCCCACCGCGACGACTGCGATCGGACTTCGTTCTGTGCCACGGGTGGTGGTGTCGGCCCGGTTGGTATCGAGGGTGGTGCCGTGGCGACATCTTGTTGGGATGGACGTCCGAAACGCATCGCGATGTCGGTCAACATCCGGCCGTACTGCTCCTCTTCCTGGGGAACACCGACGACGCGCGTGAGTAACTCACCGTTGGGAGCAATGACAACATCCGTTGGCCATCGTTCAACGCCAAAGCGGCGTGCGACTTGCGGCGCCAGCTCGGCATTGATCTTTACTGGCACGAAGTACTGTGTCATATGTTGTGCCAAGCGGGGCTTGCTGAAAACGTTGGCCTCGACGCGTTTGCAGGGAGGGCAACTTTCCGTCCAGAAGTGGATCAATACCAACTGTCCCCGCGCGGCCGCAATCTGCTGCGCGTGCCCCAGATCGGGAACCCAGGGGATCACATCCTCGGCCTGGCACGGGACGGACGCTAGCCACATGGTCATAGCAGCGATACTGGCGACAGCAAGTCGAAACATGTACCGGGCGAACGGAGCTGTGGATGACATCGACCTCGGGTCCTTCCGCAGAATGGCGATTGGTATGTATGATGGCGGCGGGTGCCACCTGGTCCTCCGCTGGTATCGGCTTGATCCCGACCAACGGGCGAATCAAAATATAACGATTATGGCGAAATTTACGAAAATAACGGCCCAAATGTCGCCTTGAGGATTTTCTGATAAAAATTGCGTTTTCGCCGTTTTGATAGCAGGGCACAGCTTGACATGGTCGAATACTTAAGTAAGATATTGGAGGAATTGATGATTCTGCCGTGTGGTTCGGCGTTCTGAACACGCCCATGCTGGGTGACCTCGTTCGAGTCGAAGTCAATCAAAGGTCGACATCGAACGGTCCACTGCGAAATAGTACCGGGGTTCGTACCCCTGCGTAACGCCAAACGGAAACCACTTGGTGCAAGGCAAGGCCAGTGAGAGCCCCGACGGAACGTGGTACGACCAACGAAATCGTGGTGGTGCCGTTGAAAGCATGGCTCGGCCGGTTAGAACATGGCTGTGTAACCACATGTCTTCGTAATCGCGAGGTCCTTCGGGGCCAAAAAGAAAGCGGTCGCTTGAGCGACTGCCTCAACCAATTAGTCGGCACCGTGGGGTGCTTGTAGCAGACTTCGTCACAGTTTTCCGTTAGGGCTCCCTCCCGTTGCGTGAGGCCCCTGCGTGTGTGACACACCAATGAGAAGTCCGCGAGAGCTGCTTTCCCCCGGTCGCCTGCACAAATTACGGGAATGACTACCACAACGTGAATGGTACGACTGGGCTGCAGTCCATCGTGGATTTGAGCCCGCAACGGTCGTTTTTCTAGCGGAACCTACGTTTCGTTCTCTCTTGTTAGGTAATATGGACATGGGAAAGAAGAGGAAGCCTCGGTCACGGTCTGGCACAGGGGTAGGTCGCGGCGGTCGACAGGGTGGCGGTGGCGGTAATGGACCATCCTCCCAAGGCTCGGGAGGTCGCGGTCGACGACGGCGTCGAAGTGCCGACAGCGGTGTCAAACCGGCCAGCGTGACACCGGAAGTCGTCAGTGAAAACGGCGAACCGTTGCCACCGGAACCCGGGTATGGATTGCTGGAAATGCACCCCAACGGCTACGGATTCCTGCGCTCACCCGACAACAACTACGACCGCGTCCGATCCGATCCGTTCGTCCCCGGAACGATGATCGAAAAATACGGACTCCGCCAGGGAGTCATGGTCCACGGGCTTGTCCAGCATGCCCGCAAACAACAGGGCCCCCGTCTGCGCGAGATCACCAGTGTCGATGGCATGTCACCTGATGATTACATCAACGTCAAACCCTTTGACGCGTTGACCCCGATCAATCCCGAACGATGGCTGCGACTGGAAACCGGCCCGGAACCACTCAGCACCCGCGTGATGGACCTCCTCACGCCACTGGGCAAGGGCCAGCGCGCGCTGATTGTCGCCCCGCCGCGTACCGGCAAGACCATGCTCCTGCAACATATCGCACATGGGGTCTCTACCAATTATCCCGACATCAAGCTGATCGTCCTGCTGATCGACGAACGACCCGAAGAAGTAACGGACATGCGTCGCAACGTGAAGGGCGAAGTGATCGCCAGCAGCCTCGATCAGGATGTCGAAAGTCACGTCCGGTTGTCGCAATTGGTCATCGAACGCTGTCGACGGCTGGCCGAGATGGGGCAAGACGTGTTCCTGCTGATGGACTCCATCACCCGTCTGGCCCGAGCCTTCAACAAATGGGTCGGGAACACCGGACGCACAATGAGCGGTGGTGTCGATATCAAGGCCATGGATATCCCCAAAAAGCTCTTCGCAACCGCGCGCGTGTTCGAAGAAGGTGGCTCGCTCACCATCGTCGGTACCGCGTTGATCGATACCGGCAGCCGGATGGATGAACTGATCTTCCAGGAATTTAAAGGAACCGGCAATATGGAACTAGTGCTCGATC